>NZ_JBHXTQ010000055.1:0-55402 GCF_042677305.1 Kitasatospora sp. NPDC127121
CACCGACCCCCCGCCGGGGGTCGGTGAGCGACGCCGCTCGGTGCCTACTGCTTCTGGTTGAGCCGCTTCGCGATCTCGTCGTCGTACTTCTTCGCGGTGGCCGCGTAGTCGCCGCCCTGGAGGGCCGCGGTCAGGAACTCCTTGATCGGGTTCGGCTTGTCCTCGACGCTCGCCCAGTTCGGGGTGATCGGGGTGACCGCGCCGACCGCCGAGGCGGACTGGGCGGCCTTCGCGAAGTCGCCGGTGAGCTGGCTGTTCAGCGCGGCCTTGTTCGGGATGTTGCCGGCGGCGGCGACCGCGCCCTCGTTCTTGTCGTTGAGGGCGATCTTCAGGAAGTCCTTGGCCATGTCGGTGTTCTTGCTCTGCGCACCGATCGCCAGGTTCGAGCCGCCGAGGAAGACGCCGGAGGGCTTGTCAGCGGTCTTGCCCGGGAGCGGGAAGAAGCCGATCTTGTCCTTCGCCATGTCCTTCTCCGCCGGGAGCTCCCAGCCGAGGGCGATCATGGTGCCGACGTTGCCCTTGCCGAAGACGTCCTTCTGCTGCGGGGTGGCCTCGTCCTTGTCCTTCGGACCGGTGGCCGAGTAGCCCTGCAGCTTCTTGTAGGTCTCGAAGGCCTTCTGCGCCTCGGGCGAGGACAGGCCGCCGACCCACTTGTCGCCGTCCTTCTTGGCGATCTTGCCGCCCTCACCGGTGAGCAGACCGAAGTAGGTGTACCACTCCTGACCCGGCAGGTAGATCGGGTCGGCGACGCCCTCGGTGGCCTTCAGCTTGTCCAGGTCGGCGTAGAACTCGTCCAGGGTCTTCGGCGCGTCGGTCAGCTGGGCCTTGGCCCAGAGGTCCTTGTTGTAGGCGACGACGCGGTTGGAGACCCACCACGGGGCGGCGAACTGCTTGCCGTCCAGCTGGGCGGCCTCGTTCTGGTTGGCGTTCCAACCGTCGCCGCCCAGGGCGGACTTGTCCTTGGTGATGTCGAGCAGGCCGCCCGAGGCCGCGTAGCCGGAGGTCTGGGTGTTGCCGAGCTCGACGACGTCGACCGAGCCCTCGGACAGCGCGGCGGTCACCTTCTGACCGATGCCGTCCCACTCCTGGATCTGGAAGTCGACCTTGGAGCCCGGGTAGGTGGTCTCGAACTCGCTCTTGACCGCGTCGGTCCAGCCCTTCGGGGCGGAGCCGGTCATCAGCCACACCTTCAGCGTCTTGCCGCTGTAGTTCTTGGCGCCCGCCGCGGACGACGAGTTCGAACCGGCGTTGTCCTTGCTCTTGCCGTCCGAGCCACAGGCCGCCAGGCCGACGACCATTGCTGCGACGCCGACCGCCGCGATGAGCTGACGCTTCACGCCATCCTCCTGAGGGATGCCTGGGTTACCCCCGTCGGGCGGCAGCGGCAGACCCACGTAAAGCGGGGGGAAAGGTGCCGCGGACCCCTTCGAGCGGGTGGGGGGATTCATAGTGACCGGCCTAGTGGTGTAGACCAGATGCCTGGAGCTTGGCCTAGACCAATGGGCCTGTCAACGGCTGTTCGACCGATCCGGACCACCCGTTATCAAGCCGACACCGCACATCGTTCATCGCGTGATGAGGTATTCGTTCCGTAGCCATACATGCAACGATGTCACCCGTTAACTATGTGGCGGGGCCCGTAAAGGCCCCGCGAGAAGCGGGAGAACAGGTCCGATGAGCAGCGACGGGGGAACCACCGCCCAGGTCAACGACCCCGAGGTGAAAAACCTCCCGACGCAGGCCGGCGCCGACCCGACCGCGCGCGTCCCCAAGTACTACGGTCTCAAGCGCCACCTGCTCCAGCTGACCGAGACCCAGCCCGCCGGCACCCCGGTCCCGCCCGAGCGCGCGCTGGCCGCCCAGTTCGACACCTCCCGCACCACCGTGCGCCAGGCGCTGCAGGAACTGGTCGTCGAGGGCCGGCTGGAGCGCATCCAGGGCAAGGGCACCTTCGTCGCCAAGCCCAAGGTCGCCCAGGCCCTCCAGCTCACCTCCTACACCGAGGACATGCGGGCCCAGGGCCTGGAGCCCGCCTCGCGGCTGATCGAGATCGGCTACATCACCGCCGACGACCGGCTCGCCCCGCTGCTCGACATCAAGCCCGGCGGCCGGGTGCTGCGGATCGAGCGCCTGCGACTGGCCAACGGCGACCCGATGGCCATCGAGGTCGCCCACCTGTCCGCCAAGCGCTTCCCCGCGCTGCGGCGCAACCTCGCCAAGCACAACTCGCTGTACGCGGCGCTGCGCGAGGTGTACGGGGTCACCGTGGCCGAGGCCGAGGAGACCATCGAGACCACCCTCGCCAACCCGCGCGAGGCCGGCCTGCTCGGCTCCGACCTCGGGCTGCCGATGCTCCAGCTCTCCCGGCACTCCTTCGACGCCGACGGCGACCCGGTGGAGTGGGTCCGCTCGATCTACCGCGGCGACCGCTACAAGTTCATCACCCGGCTCAAGCGCCCGGAGTAGTCCGGGCGGAGCAGTTCGGGCGAGGCAGTTCGGGGCGGAGTAGCTCAGGGCAGAGCACTCCCCCTCGCACCACGGGCACCGGCGCGCGCGACCCGCGCGCGCCGGTGCCCGTTCGCGTCACGGGAGGGGCAGTACCGGTCGAATACGACCGGTAGCCGTCCGGATGGCGGGAAGTTGCGCCGACCCCGGTGACATGGATCACTCCATGCCCTAGATTGCGCAGCCGTACTGACTGTCGATCACCGATGGTGCTGCTCGGCGGGTTCGCGGGGGCGTGCGGTGCCCCGCGGGCTGCGGCGCCGACGGGGAGAACCCTCCGGAGCGGAGCCGAAGATGCCGTCTGATCCCGATACCGTCGAACCTGTCATGCCCGAGCCACCCGGGGACCGGGTGCCCGCGGTGACCCCCGAACGGGTGCTGGCCGGGCTCGCCCTGCTCGTGCCGATCGTCGCGATGCTGTGGGTGTCCTCGTACGACAAGACCGACCCGGGCGTCGGCGGGGTGCCGTTCTTCTACTGGTACCAGCTGCTCTGGGTGCCGGTGTCCGCGGTGTTCACCGTGGCCGCGTACCTGCTGATCAACCGGGACGAGAAGGCCCGCAAGGCGGCGCGGAAGGCCGGTGGCGCGCGATGAGCCACGTCAACGTCACGGCCCTCACCGTCTTCGTGCTGTTCTTCGCCCTGGTCACCGTGATGGGCTTCCTCGCCTCCCGCTGGCGCCGCGCGGACGACGCGGCGCACCTGGACGAGTGGGGCCTGGGCGGCCGCAGCTTCGGGACCTGGGTCACCTGGTTCCTGCTCGGCGGCGACCTCTACACCGCGTACACCTTCGTCGCCGTCCCGGCCGCGGTCTACGCGACCGGTGCGGCGGGCTTCTTCGCGGTGCCGTACACGATCGTCGCCTACCCGCTGGTCTTCCTCTTCCTGCCCCGGCTCTGGTCGGTCTCCCGGGTGCACGGGTACGTCACCCCGGCCGACTTCGTCCGCGGCCGGTACGGCTCGCGGCCGCTCTCCCTGGTCGTCGCGCTGACCGGGATCCTGGCCACCATGCCGTACATCGCGCTCCAACTCGTCGGCATCCAGGCGGTGCTGGACGTGCTGGGCGTCGGCGGCGGCGAGAACGCCAACTGGTTCGTCAAGGACCTGCCGCTGTTCCTCGCCTTCGGCGTGCTGGCCGCGTACACCTACTCCTCCGGGCTGCGCGCCCCGGCGCTGATCGCCTTCGTCAAGGACGCCCTGATCTACATCGTGATCATCGTCGCGGTGATCTACATCCCGATCCGGCTCGGCGGCTACGGGCACATCTTCGACGCGGCCGCGCACAAGTTCAGCGCCCCCAAGTCCCCCGGCTCGCTGACCCTCCCGGGCGACAAGCAGTGGACGTACGCGACGCTGGCGCTGGGCTCGGCGATGGCGCTGTTCATGTACCCGCACTCGGTGACCGGCGTGCTGGCCTCCAAGTCCCGCGGCACGGTGCGCCGCAACATGGCGATCATGCCCGCGTACTCGCTGATGCTGGGCCTGCTGGCGCTGCTCGGCTTCATGGCCATCGCGGCGGGCGTCGGCAAGGGCGACAAGAAGTTCAACGCCCAGCTGTCCGTGCCGCAGCTGTTCGCCGACATGTTCCCGGACTGGTTCACCGGCGTGGCCTTCGCGGCGATCGGGATCGGCGCGCTGGTGCCGGCCGCCATCATGTCGATCGCGGCGGCCAACCTGTTCACCCGCAACGTCTACAAGGAGTGGCTGAAGCCCGCCGCCACCCCGGCGGACGAGACCCGGATCGCCAAGCTGGTCTCGCTGCTGGTGAAGGTCGGCGCGCTGGTCTTCGTACTCGGCATGGACAAGCAGGCCGCGATCAACCTCCAGCTGCTCGGCGGCCTGTGGATCCTGCAGACCTTCGTGGCGATCGTCGGCGGCCTGTTCACCCGCTGGTTCCACCACTGGGCGCTGTTCGCCGGCTGGGCGGCCGGCATGGCCTACGGCACCTGGAAGGCCTACGGCATCGCGAGCCCCGCCACCAAGCACTTCGGCGGCAACGCGGCCGCGATCCCCGGCATCGGCGAGATCGGCTACATCGGCCTGACCGCCTTCGCGCTCAACCTGATCGTCGCGGTGGCGCTCACCCTGGTGCTGCGCGCCGTCAAGGCGCCCGACGGCCCGGACGAGACCAGGCCCGCCGACTACAGCGCCGAGGCCGGCGACGAGGAGCCGAAGAACGCGCCGGAGCCCGTAGCGGCGCACTGATTCGCGCCGCACGCGCCCTGTGATCGCGCCGCCCTCTCCGTGAACACTGGAGAAGGCGGCGCGATCATATGTATGAACAGCCGCCTTCGCAGGGCACCACCAGACCGGACCGGCGACCGGCCGGCAACTGATCGACCCACGGGGAGCACGCGGCCATGGCAGAACTCGGCACCACCCTCAACGGCCAGCACCAGTCCACCCAGAGCCCGCACCACCTCACCACCCACCGCCCGGCGTCGGCCACCCGGCTGCCGTCCGTGCTGATCGCCACCCGGCACGGCGAGTCCACCGCCAACGTCGAGTTCCAGCTGGCCGAGGCCGCCGGCGCGCTCAGCGTCCCGATCAGCTGCCGGGACGCCGACATCCCGCTGTCGCTGCACGGCCAGCAGCAGGCCCAGGCACTCGGCCGCTGGTGGGCCGCCCTGCCCAGCGCCGACCGCCCGCGCAGCGTCTGGTGCTCGCCCTACGTGCGCACCACCGAGACCGCCCGGATCGCGCTCGCCCAGGCCGCCGGGCTCGGCGCCGTCCCGGTCACCCTCGCCGTGCGCCACGACGAGCGGCTGCGCGACCGCGAGCTGGGCGTCCTGGAGATGCTGACCCGGGCCGCGATCGAGGCCAAGCACCCGGAGGAGTCCGCCCGGCGGCGCAAGATGGGCGAGCTGTACTACCGGCCGCCCGGCGGCGAGTCCTGGGCCGACGTCGCGCTGCGGGTGCGCAGCCTGCTGCGGGACCTCTGCGAGGAGGAGGCCGGGCGGCCCGTCCTGCTGGTCGCGCACGACTGCACGGTGCTGATGCTGCGCTACGTGCTGGAGCGGCTCACCGAGGAACGGCTCACCGCGCTCGCGCCCGTGCGCAACTGTTCCACCAGCCTGTGGCGCGCCCAGGACGGGCGGCTGCACCCGGACCGCTGGAACAGCGTCGACCACCTCGCCCTGGAGAACTGACGAGCCGTCGCACCTCCTCGTCCGGTCACGCCTCGTCGTCCGGGCCGGCGAAGCAGCGCCGGTAGGCCAGCGGCGTGGTCCCCAGCCGGCGCCCGAAGTGGTGCCGCAGCGCGGCCGCGTTGCCGAAGCCGCAGCGGGCGGCGATCGCGTCCACCGGTTCGGCGGTGGACTCCAGCAGCCGCTGGGCGAGCAGCACCCGCTGCCCGGTCAGCCAGCGGTGCGGCGTGGTACCGGTCTCCTGCTGGAAGCGGCGGGCGAAGGTGCGCGGGGACATGTGGACCCTGGCGGCCAACTGCTCGACGGTGCAGTCCCGGTCCAGGTGGTGGCGCATCCAGTCGAGCAGCGGCGCCAGCGAGTCGCCGTCGCCGCCGGGCAGCGGGCGGCTCACGAACTGGGCCTGCCCGCCCTCCCGGTGCGGCGCCACCACCATCCGGCGGGCGATCCCCCGGGCCACCTCGGCGCCCTGCGCCTTGCGCACCAGGTGCAGGCAGGCGTCGATGCCGGCGGCCGTCCCGGCCGAGGTGATCACCGGGTCGTCGTCCACGTACAGCACGTCCGGCTCGACGGCGGTCCGCGGGAAGCGCCGGGCCAGGTCCTCGCTGTGCCGCCAGTGGGTGGTGGAGCGGCGGTCGTCCAGCAGCCCGGCGGCGCCGAGCACGAAGGCGCCGCTGCAGATGGACAGCACCCTGCCGCCGTCCGCCACCACCGAGCGCAGCCCCGCCAGCAGCGGCTCCGGGTACTCCAGGCGGATCGTCGTCGCGGTGACCACCACCAGGTCGGCCCCGGCCAGCCGCTCGGGGCCGTGCGGGACGTCCACCGCGAACCCGGAGTGCGTCGTGTGCGGCCCGGGGCGGGCGCCGGCGATCGCGAAGTCGTATCCGGGCAGGCCGTCGGCCGTGCGGTCGAGGCCGAAGACCTCACAGGCGACACCGAGCTCGAAGGGGTGGATCTCCTCCAGCACCACCGCGACCACGTTCTTCAGCATGCCGCCCAGGATGCCCCGGCCAGCACCGGCGACGGAAGGCCGGGGCAGGCCCGGGTGGCAGTTTTTCGATGAGATCAGTCATTCCTGCCACTCGTGGCCGCCGCCCCGCCCGACCAGAGTGGAGCCATGGACACCGGCACTCTCGCAAGCGCAATCGCCCTGGTCGGGGCCGTCGGAGGCTTCGGCCTGCTCGGCACCCTGATCGGCCGGGAGGTCGCCCGCGGCGCCGCCACCGGCCGCGACAACTGGCACCGCCCGGGCGGCTACCCGGCCGGCCCGGAACGCCTGGACCGGCTGTACGGCACCATGCCCGCCGCCTCGCTGCGCCCCTCCGCCGACCCGGCCACCCTCCCGGTCCGGGCCACCCCGGAGATCATCACCCCGGACGGCTCCGGCACACTGACGGGATGGACATCCTCATCCGCCAGGCCCTTCCGGAGGACCTCGACGACGCCGGCCGCATCACCGTCGAGGCCTTCGTCGGCGACGGCCACACCTCGCCCGAGAGCAGCTACGTCGAGCTCCTGCGCGACGCCGCCCGCCGGGCCCGGGAGGCCGAACTCCTGGTCGCGGTCGACCAGGCCGAAGGACGGGTCCTCGGCTGCGTGACCTACGCCGTCGGTGGCACCGAGTGGGCCGACATCGCCGGCCCCCGCGAGGGCGAGATCCGGATGCTCGCCACCGCCGCGGCCGCCCGCGGCCGGGGCGTCGGCGAGGCCCTGGTCCGCGCCACCATCGCCCGCAGCCGCGCACTCGGCCTGGACGGCATGGCGTTCTCCACCCGCCCGCAGATGACCGCCGCCCACCGCGTCTACGAGCGGACCGGCTTCCGCCGCACCCCCGAGCGCGACTGGTCCCCGTACCCGGGCATGGACCTGATGGTCTACAGCCTGGCGTTCTGAGCCAGGCCGGGACGTCGTCGGCCCTACCTCTCCCCGGTGACCGACAGACGATCAACGGACGTCTTTTGATATAAACCACAGATCACGTCTGATGCCACGTCGCGGCAGCCGACCGATCCCGGGGGGACGCACCACATGGACGACGGGCCCGGCCTCGGCACGCCCGCGAGCGGCCCCACGCTCCAGGACATGCGCACGTCCCGGGGCATCGAGCCCCCGGCCACCAGCCGCTACGCGATCCCCGCACCGACGCCCCGGCCGCGCGGGCCGCTGCCGCCCTCCGTCCGCTTCCCGGCGGTCGACGGGCTGCGCGGCCTCGCCATCGCCTCCGTCCTGCTCTACCACACCAACTGGTTCCAGAACGGCCTGTTCGGCGTGGACGTCTTCTTCGTCCTCTCCGGCTTCCTGGTGACCCTGGTGCTGATCCGTGAACTGGACCGCACCGACGGCATCCGGCTCGGCGTCTTCTACCGCCGCCGGGCCAAGCGGCTGCTGCCCGGACTGCTCGCCACCGTCCTCCTCGTCGTCGCGCTGTCCGCACTGGTCAGCCCGCTACGGGACGTCAAGGACCTCCGCCCGCAGGCGCTCGCCGCGCTCGGCCAGGTCGCCAACTGGGCCCAACTGGCCCGCGGCGACGCCTACTGGCAGCACTTCGCCTCCATCGACCCGCTCGCGGCCATGTGGTCGCTCAGCATCACCGAGCAGTTCTACGCGCTCTGGCCGCTGCTGCTGCTCGCGGTCTTCGGCCTCTGCCGCCGCTCGCTGCGCGCGACCGGCGTCGTCACCGCCGGGCTGTTCGTCGCCGCCGCGCTCGTCGCCCCGCTGATGTGGAACGGCGACAACAGCGACCGCCTCTACCTCGGCACCGAGACCCGCGCGGTCGGCTTCGCGGCCGGCGCCACCGCCGCCTTCGCGGTCTACCTGCGGCTGCGCCGCCAGGTCCGCGCGGCGGCCCCCGACGACGACGGCGTCACCCGCTCCCGGCGGCGCCTGCTCGACCGCTCCGCAGCGGCCGGCACCCTAGGTCCTGTCCTGGCACCCGCCCTGCTCGGGACCGCGGCCCTCGACGGCCTGGTCTGGGCCAGCCTGTCCGTCAGCGGCTACCACGAACCATTGCTCTACCAGGGCGGGCTGGCCGTGGTCGCGGCGCTGGCCGCCGTCCTGGCCGCCTCGCTCTGCCACGACCGGGGCCCGCTGGTCCGGCTGCTGTCACTGCCCCCGCTGCGGCTCACCGGCACCATCTCCTACAGCCTCTACCTGCTCCACCTGCCGGTGTACTGGCTGCTCCAGCACTACGTCGACGACATCTCGCCGCAACTGCTGCTCGCCATCGGCGCACCGCTCTCCTGGGTGCTGGCCTGGCTGATGCACACCGGCACCGAGAAGCTGCGGGTGCTGCGCTGGCGGGCCTTCCCGGCCGTCCCGCTGCTGGCCGTCGCCACGGCGGTGGCCACCACCGGCGCCTGGTACCTGCCCGCCTGGGTCCAGTACGACATGCGGTCCGGGCCGAGCGGCAAGCCCGCGGTCCTCGTCCTCGGCGACTCCTTCGCCCAGGACCTCGCCACCGGCCTCTACCGGCACGGCGACCGCTACCGGGTGGTCGACGGCGGGATCAGCGGCTGCGGCGTGTTCGACCCGGACAAGGTGCGCACCACCTCCGGCGAGGAGTTCGACACCAGCCGGGAGTGCCGCGACCGGGCCGCCGCGTGGGACCGGCAGCTCGCCGGCGCCGCCCCGCAGGCCGTCGTGATCCACCTCGGCTGGGACGCCGCCGAGCAGTACCTCGACGGCAGCTGGCTCAGCCCCTGCGAGGAGGACTACAAGAGCCGCTACACCGCCCAGCTCACCCAGGCCGTGGACCAGGTCCGTCGCCGCGCGCCCGGCGCCCGGGTGCTGCTGATGAACGAACGGGTCGAGAACGGCGCCATCAACAAGGGCTGGGGCACCTGCTACGACCAGCAGGTCGCCGCCTACGTGAAGGCCACCGCCGGCGCCGTCCGGCTGGTCGACCTCAACACCTTCTTCTGCCCGTACGAGACCTGCGCGTGGAAGGACCGCGACGGCCACTGGGTCACCCCCGCCAACGACGGGGTGCACCTCACTCCGGCCGGCATGCGGTTCGTGACGCCGTGGCTGGAGCAGCAGATCGCGGACGGAATGACCGGGCCGCCGTCGGGGCCGCCCCCGGCCGCCCCGACTCCGACCTCGACACCGACGCCCACATCCGCACCGACCCCTACGCCAGCGGCCACCAAGCCGACGGGCCAACCGAGTTCGGCCAAGCCCAGCCGGGCCACGCCCTAGCCGGAGCCTAGGACGGCGGCAGTTCGTAGGTCTGCGCGAAGCAGTCGCGGATCGCCTGCTCGGAGGCCGGGCGCCCGGCGTAGTCCATCCGCGGGGTGTCCTTGTTGGTCGGCAGGTTCGGGTCGATGCCGAAGTACAGCGACCAGAAGTACAGCCCGCGCAGCTTGCGCTCCTGCGCCACCTGGCAGACCGCGGTGAACCAGGTCGCCTGGACGGCCTCGTTCAGCTCGGTCTTCTTGTAGTACTCGCCGGGTGTCTTGTAGGCGCCCTTCTGCGCCGGGATGCCCACCTCGGTGAGCTTGGTGGTCGGCTGCGGCCCGCTGCCGCGCTTGTCGAGCCAGGCGTTCCAGCTGGCCTTCAGGTCGGCGACCGGGGCATCGTCACCGGACGACTTGGCCGGCGGGTAGGCGTCCACGCCCGTGCCGTCCGCCGGGACCGCTATCGGGCCCTTGGACCAGTTGTCGAAGTTCGCGTCGTACACCAGCTCGCCGTGGAAGGTCTTCCGCGCCTGGTCGATGAGACCGGGCCACCGCGGGTCGCCCTCCAGCGAGTTGAACTCGGTGCCGATGGTGACCTCGGCCGCGGAGTGCTCCTGGGCGGTCTTCAGGTAGGGCGTCAGGAAGGCGGCATAGCTGGCGAACCAGGCGTCCCGGTCGGTCGGCGCGATGTTGCCGCGCCACTTGAGGGTGTTGAGGTAGTCGAAGACGTCCTCGTCCATGATCGGACGGATGGTGGTGCGCAGGCCCGCCCGGTGGGCGGCGTCCAGCAGCAGGGCCAGCCGCTCCGGGGTGGGGGTGGTCGGCCGGGCGGCGACAGCGTTCGACCTGGTGCCCGTCGTGTAGTACGGGAAGGTCACCGACAGGGAGTTGGCGTTCAGCCCGACCACGTACTTGACGATGCGGTCGACCTTGCCCTGGACGAAGTTGTCCGGGTCCGCCGGATCGTCCAGCCAGTACACCTGCACGCCCCACTCGGGGCTGCCCTCGACCCACGGGCGGGCCACCTTGGGGCCGGTGTCCTCGGCCGGCGGCGCGTCCTTGCCGAAGCCCCAGACCCGGCCCTGCTCGGTCGCGGAGCCGGCCCAGTGCACGGCGGTCGGGCGCTGGTGGACGAACTTGAGCGGGTGGTCCCCCCAGACCACCGGGACGCCGACGGTGATGGCGACCACCACGGTCGGCAGGATGAAGATGACGGGGCGCTTCACAGCGGTGACCTCCGATCAGGCCGGCTTGGCGATGACGACGAACTTGTTCTCCTCGCCCTTGAGGAACTTGATCAGCCCGCGCAGGCCGCCCCAGCCCTCCAGGAACGAGAACAGCGGGATGGCCGCCACCACGACGATCGGCTCCCACCACTTGCGCCGGTGGTTCGCCGAGGCGACGACGTTCAGGCGCAGGCCCTCCCAGTACGTCCAGATGACGTAGGCGAAGTTGATCGACCAGACCAGCACCACGGACTGGGTGACCGGGGAGGTGTTCCAGGTGCCGGTGAACCAGGCGACCAGCAGCACCAGGCCGACGTGCTGGAGCGGGCCGAGCACCCAGCTGACCATGCCCATCCCGATGAACAGCCGGTACCGCAGCGGGATCGTCCTGTTGAAGCAGAGCGCGACCAGGCCCCAGGCCCAGCGCTCGCGCTGCTTGAGGAAGTCCTTGACCCCGGCCGGCGAGGCGCCGTAGCAGCGCCCGTTGAACCAGTCGCTGCGGCCCGGGTAGCGCTGGCAGAAGTTCAGCGCCATCTGGGCGTCCTCGACGATGGTCTTCGGGCCGAAGTCCCAGCCGATGGTGGCCTCCACCGAGGAGCGCATCAGGAGCAGTTCGCCGTGCACACCGGCGATCGGGGTGCCGGTGCCGGTCATCGCGCGGAAGCGGGCGATGTCGTCGGCCGGGCGGATCGCGTCGGCGAGCCAGGTGAAGGTGGAGACGGCGTTCTCCCGCGGGTACGTCAGGATGCCCTGCGCCATGTGCTTGGCGTCGTCCCCGGCCCGGCGCTGCCGGTTGACGAACTGCGCGACGGCGGCGGCGGTGTCCGGGCCGACGCCGGTGTCGTCGTCCATGTGCAGCACCCAGACGTCGTCCTCGGCCTCGCCCTCCTCGATCCGCAGCTCGTGCGAGTAGTGGTTGGCGCGGGCCTTGAACTTGGTGCCGTTGGCCGTCTCGTAGGCCTTCGGCACGGTCACCACCCGGATCAGCGGGTTGCGGGCGGCCAGCCCGTCGATCTTCTCGGCGGCCGCGCAGCCCTCCTCGGTGAGGACGTCCACCCGCATCCACGGGAAGTAGGCCGGCAGGTGCTCGACGTACGAGAGCACCGAGCGCTCCAGCGCCGGATAGGTGTCGTGACGGCCGATGGTCGGCACCAGCACGATCAGGAAGTCGTCCTCGACCGGCACGGCCGGCGTCATCCGGCTCACCTGGCGCAGCCGGCGGCGGACCATCAGCACACCCTGGAAGCCGATCAGGACGCCGAACACCGGCATCCCCCACAGGATGGTGATCGTCCAGCCGAGCGGGGTGGGGTTGGGCACGTAGGCCCAGACCGAGAAGGCGAAGATGACCGTGAAGGAGAAGTAGAACGGGAGGACCCGGGGCTTCCACGACATCTGTCGCTCGGCGAGCCGGGCGGCCTCGCGGGACGTGGTGAGCACCGTCCGTGCGGGGGCTGTCGATGGCATGGCGAAAGTCGCTCCTCGTCTGGTGTCGGGCCGATCCCGTGCGGGAGCCGGGTCGTTCGCGGGCGGTCCGGGGTTGCGGCGGTCCAGGCCCGCGGAGGTTCGGGGCTGCGGCGGAGGTTCAGGCCTGCGGCGGGCGGTCCGTCGGCGGACGGTCCGTCGGCGGGCGGTCGGCCGGGGGCGCGACCGGGCCCGGGGCGACCGGACCGGGCGTCACCGGCGGCGCGGCGGGCCACGGCTGCTGGGCGAGCGTCGACGGGTGCGGGGCCGGCTGGGTGGGCTGCTGCGCGTACGGCACCGGCTGCGACGGCTGGGCCGGCGCCGGCTGCGGCCAGGCGGCGGGCTGCGACTGCGGCGCCGGGGGCTGCTGCGGCCACGCGGGCTGCGGCTGCTGCTGGAACGGCGGCTGCGGTGGCCAGGCGGCCTGCGGCTGCGGCGGCTGTTGCTGCTGTTGCTGCGGCCAGGCGGGCTGGTGCTGCAACGGCTGCTGCTGGAACGGCTGCGGGCCCGGGGCCGGCTCGGCCGGGATCGTCTGCAGCAGCGACCAGTGCAGCTGTCCGCCCGACGCCGCGGCGGCTTCCGACGCCCCCCGCTCCCGCCACTTCAGCCGGGCCAGCAGCAGGATCAGCGCCGCGGTGACGACCACGCCGAGCGCGAAGGTCGCGAGCTTGAGGCCGCCCTCGGTGGTGCTGGTGAACCACTCCCGCTGCGGCTTGTCCAGGAGTGCGCCGGTCAGGCTGCGCACCCGGTTGTACCCCTCGACCAGTGCGACGCCAGCCGCCACCCCGAGCGCCCAGGTGCGCCCGCGCAGCAGCAGGATTCCCGAAACCAGGTAGATCAGGCCGTAGTTGAGGCTGCCGGTCTCGGCGTCCACCGAGGTGCCGCCGTAGTAGAAGATGCCTTTGACGTAGGTCGCGAACCCGACCTGGCCGAAGCAGTTGTACGCCGCCCAGCCGAGCAGCACCACGCCCCAGCCGACGGCGATGCCGCCGGCCGCGCGCATCGCACGCGCCTGTCCCATCCCGCACCCCCGCCCCGCCGGGCCCGTCCCGGCGTCAGCCCCTCGGCTTCGCCGCCACAGGATGCCACACGGCACAACGGACACGGTATTCCGGCCGTTCAACGGAATTCAGTGGTGTAGCGCACCTCGCGGCGACCGGCTCGGCGGACGTGCGGGGCGGCTCGACGAACGCGCGGGGCGGCTCAACGGACGTGCAGGCCACCCCAGTCGACGTTCGCGCCGAACGGGCCGGCGCCGCCGGTGAGCGCCAGCGGGCTGTGGTAGGTGGCGTTGACGTCCGCGCCGGAGTTGCGCGGCTGGTCCGGCGTCAGGTTGTCCGAGGTGAGCGACTGCCCCCAGACCGTCCAGATCGTCCAGGGCGTGCGCCGCAGCGTGTCCGGCTGGCGGGAGTTGACCGGGACGGCGAAGGACTCGGCCAGGATCCGCGGCTTGCCGTAGGCGGCGAGCCCATCGTAGTACCGCTTGGTCCACACCTCGCCGGTGCCGATCGGGTGCGCGGGGCTGCCGCTGTAGTCGTCCACCCCGACCACGTCGACGTACTGGGAGCCCGGGTAGTAGTCCCACGGGTCCGCGCCGGGGGCTCCGTCCCAGGACACCGGCGTCCAGACGAACAGCAGGTTGTGCAGGCCCCTGGTCTCCACCAGGTAGCGGTAGGTGATCCGCCACAGCGCCTGGTAGTCGGCCGGCTTCTGGCCCGACCACCAGAACCTGCGGGCGCAGTCCTGCACGTTCATCTCGTGGTACGGGCGCAGCAGCACCGGCACGTCGTGGGCGGCCAGGTACTCCAGGTGGTCGGCCAGGTAGGACAGGTCGGTCATCAGCGCGCGGTACTCGGGGGTGTCGTGCGCACTGTCGACGACCCGGCCGAACCAGCCCTTGTCCTTGGCGGCCGGGGAGTTCGAACAGAGCACCTGCTCGAAGGACTTGACGTCCGAACCGGGGTAGGGCTGGTGGAAGGACATGCCGACGATCCCGGCCGGCCCCCCGCCGTTGTCGGGCAGTTCGGTGGTGGTGCCGTCGCAGTTGTGCTGGACGCCGGCCGTGCCGTAGCTGCCGTCGTCGGCGCGCGGGTGGCCGGACCAGACGGCGGAGAGCAGGTCGACGGCGTCGTCGGTGTACTGCCAGCCGGCCCGGCAGGTGGGCCACCGGCCGGCCGAGTAGGAGCGCGGGTCGCCGACGCCCCAGCCGGTCTGGCCGTAGCCGGGGCCGAGGTCGGTCTCAACGAAGCCGGGCAGCTTGCCGGTGAGGTCGGCGGCCTTCTTGTAGTAGTAGCCGACCTGCTTGGTGCCGCGGTAGTCGCCGTACTCGGGGTTGTTGCGCTCGTTGTGCGCCTCGACGTGCTGGCCGATCACCGTCCCGCCGCTCTGCCCGGTGCGGGCCTGCCCCTCCAGGTCGGCGAGCAGCTGCTGGACGGCCCGGGCGTTCGGCGAGGCCTGCGGGTCCCGGGCGAGCAGGTCCCGGCCGACCTCCGGCGGCAGGGTACGGCCGGAGAAACCGACCGCCACCGGGACGCGGGCGGGCTGTTCGCCGTCGGCCCGGCCGTCACGCTGCAACAGCGCCACGGCGCCCGCGGCCACCACGACCCCGGCCGCGGCCAGGACGGCGGGCTTGCCGCGCAGGGCTCTGGGCAGGGCCACGGACCGCTCCTCCGGTTGCTCGCCGGCACCGGCCCAGGCGGACACAACCGGAACACTCGTGCGAATGACTGCCCCGAGAGCCTGCCACACTCCCCCGGCCCCGGCGAGCGAACCCGCCGGGGCCGGGGTGTCACGGCGGATCAGCCGGCCGCGGCGGCCCCCGGCGCACCCGGCGCGGCCGCGGACGCGGCCTTGGCGCGCTGGAGCAGCTGGCCCTTCACGTGCTCGCCGAAGCCGGCGGCCGCCGCGGTGGCGGCGGCGTCAGCGGTGTCGCCGCCCTTCGCCGAGCCCTCGACCGTGAAGTAGGCGTACCGGCCCAGGGTGTTGTGCGTGTTGGTGCAGCCCGGCGTGGCGCAGAAGGCCGGCGCGCCCGGCGCGACGGCGCCCTTGAGGTGGCCGGTGTAACTCTTCATCGAGGTCTCGGCCTGGATCTTATGGTCGAAGACCGCGACGCCGACGGTCACCGCGCTGTCGCCGGAGACGTAGGTCGCCCGGAGCACCTTCTGGCAGCCCTGGTCACCGAGGACCTTGCCGAGCCCGCCGGTCGTCGAGTTCCCGTCCCAGCAGGGCGAGTCCAGCGAGACGAAGGTCCGGTTCCAGGTGGCGCCGTTGACCGTCACCTGGAGTGCGGAGAACAGCGCCCCCGCGTCCTGCGGCGCCGGGTCGGTGGCGGCCTCCCAGATCGGCTTCGACGGGTCGTCCGGCGCGCCGCCCGGGGTGCCGGCGGCACTTGGCGCGGCACTCTGGGCGGCACTCGGTGCGGCACTCGGCGCGGCGGAGGACGGCCGGTTGGAGGCCGAGGCGGTCGGCCCGGCGGTCGGCCCGGCGGTCGGCTTGTCGCCGTCGCCCTTCGTCAGCAGCACCGTCCCGCCCGCGACCAGGCCGCCGACCAGGACGACCGCGACCGCCACGCCGAGGGCCCGCAACCGGCGGCGGCGCTTGTCGTCCGCCGCGTTGCGGTCCGCCAGCGCCTGCCAGTTCGGCTCGGCGCGCTGCGGCGCCTGGGGCTGCGGGTACGGCTGCGGGTGCGCCTGCGGGTGTCCTTGGGGATGCGCCTGGGGATGCGGCTGGGGGTTCGGCTGCCACTGCGGCGGCAGCTGCTGCCGCGGTTGGCCCGGCTGCGGCAGCGGAGGCTGCCCCGGCGGACCGGGCTGCGCCACCGGCTGCGCGGGCGGCACCGGAGGTCCGTACGAGGCCGGCGGCGGCCCGAAGCCCCCGCTCGGCGGCAACACCGGACCGGGCACCACCGGCGGCTGCTGACCGTGCGCGTCCCCCGGCCCGGTGGGAGGCGTTCCCTGCGGACCCTGCCCGGGTGCGCCAGTTCCGTCGCTCACGCGCCCCCTCGCTTCGCTCGATGATCGCTTCGCGAAACGCGCCCCTCGGCGATTCGCTCGCTCATGCGCCCAGATCGTAGGGCATGCCCCCGCCAGCCGGTCCGCCCGGTGACCGTTCCGTATCGAAACCAGGACGCCGGAGCCCGGAACCAGGGCCCCGGGAGCCCGGATCCGAGGCGCCCCAAGGCCACGACCCGCCCCCTCCCAGCACCCCCGGTTATCGCGCCGACACACCGCGCCGTACTACATGTGGGGTCGCATCAGAGAGACACCACAAGATGTATGCTCAATCCTGCTGTCGATGCAGGGGAACCCGGTGCGAATCCGGGACTGCCCCGCAGCGGTGAGCGGGCGGCTCCAGCAGCCGCACCGCGAGTCCGAGTACCTGCCGACGGTGTGCGCACGGGCCCTCCCGCAGAGGCCGCGCCAGCACGAGAACTACCTTCCGGGCCTCGCGGGCGGGCCGGGGACGCCACTGTCGCGCGACGCTTTCTGCGTACGTGCCGTGCTCCCCTGCCCCGAACGGCCCGGTACCCCCCGATCACCGCCGCCGATCGCCGCCAGGAGAGAGCGCCTTGACCACCGCTGCCTCAGCCACCCTGCCCGCCCAGGGCACCGGCCCCGCCTCCACCGACCCGACGGTCTCCGACCCCGGCGGCGCGCTCCTTCGGCTGCTCACCGACCGCAGCGTCGATCTCCCCCAGGTGGACCCCGGCCATGTCGCCGCCGCCGCGCTGCGCGGCCGCCACGCCGGCTCGGACTTCGCCGAGCTGCGCGGGCTGGCCGTGGACGCCGCCGCGTCGATGATCGCCGAGGACCCCCAGTACTCGAAGCTGGCCGCCCGGCTGCTCGCCCTGGAGATCGTCGACGAGGCGAACAGCCAGGGCTCGCGCTCCTTCGCCGCCTCGATCGCCGTCGGCCACGACGAGGGCCTGATCGGTGACACCACCGCCGCCTTCGTCGCCAAGCACGCCGCCGCCCTGGACGCCTTGATCGACGCGCACGGCGACGACCGCTTCGAGTACTTCGGCCTGCGCACCGTGCAGTCCCGCTACCTGCTGCGCCACCCGATCACCCGCAAGGTCATCGAGACCCCGCAGCACTTCCTGCTCCGCGTCGCCTGCGGCCTGGCGGTCGGCGACAGCGAGCAGTCCGTGCGCGAGGTCGCCGAGCTGTACGGCCTGATGAGCCGGCTGGAGTACCTGACCTCCTCGCCGACCCTGTTCAACTCCGGCACCCGGCACCCGCAGATGTCGAGCTGCTACCTGCTCGACTCCCCGCTGGACAACCTGGACTCGATCTACAACCGCTACGCGCAGATCGCCCGGCTGTCCAAGCACGCCGGCGGCATCGGCCTGTCCTACTCGCGCATCCGCTCGCGCGGCAGCCTGATCCGCGGCACCAACGGCAAGTCCAACGGCATCGTCCCGTTCCTGCGCACCCTCGACTCCTCGGTCGCCGCCGTCAACCAGGGCGGCCGCCGCAAGGGCGCGGCCTGCGTCTACCTGGAGACCTGGCACGCCGACATCGAGGAGTTCCTGGAGCTCCGCGACAACACCGGCGAGGAGGCGCGGCGCACCCACAACCTCAACCTGGCGCACTGGATCCCGGACGAGTTCATGCGCCGGGTCAACGCCAACGAGGACTGGTCGCTGTTCTCCCCCGCCGACGTGCCCGAGCTCGTCGACCTGTGGGGCTCCGACTTCGACGAGGCCTACCGCAAGGCCGAGCTGGCCGGCAAGGCCGTGCGCACCATCCCCGCGCAGACCCTGTACGCCCGGATGATGCGCACCCTGGCGCAGACCGGCAACGGCTGGATGACCTTCAAGGACGCCTCCAACCGCGCCGCCAACCAGACCGCGCTGCCCGGCCGCACGGTGCACTCCTCGAACCTGTGCACCGAGATCCTGGAGGTCACGGACGACTCCGAGACCGCCGTCTGCAACCTCGGCTCGGTCAACCTCGGCGCCCACGTCGCCCCCGGGGCCTCCGTCGACGACCTGCTCGGCGCCATGGACTGGGAGCGCCTCGACGCCACCGTCCGCACCGCCGTGACGTTCCTCGACCGCGTGGTGGACATCAACTTCTACCCGACCACCGAGGCCGGCACCTCCAACTCCCGCTGGCGCCCGGTCGGCCTCGGCGTGATGGGCCTCCAGGACGTCTTCTTCAAGCTGCGGATCGACTTCGACTCCGCCGAGGCCGCGCGGCTCTCCACCCTCATCGCCGAGCGCATCATGCTCACCGCGTACGAGCGCTCCGCCGACCTGGCCGAGCAGCTGGGCCGCCACGAGGCCTACGGCGAGACCCGCGCCGCCCGCGGCGAACTGCACATCGACCACTTCCCGACGGCCGCCCCGCAGTGGGCCGACCGCTGGACCGCGCTGCGCGCCCGCATCGCCGAGACCGGCCTGCGCAACTCGCTGCTGCTGGCCATCGCGCCGACCGCGACCATCGCGTCCATCGCCGGCGTCTACGAGTGCATCGAGCCGCAGGTCTCCAACCTGTTCAAGCGCGAGACGCTGTCCGGCGAGTTCCTCCAGGTCAACCCGTACCTGGTGCGCGAGCTCAAGGAGCTCGGCGTCTGGGACCAGCAGACCCGCGACGCCCTGCGCGAGGCCAACGGCTCCGTCCAGGAGCTGGGCTGGCTGCCCGCCGAGGTCCGCTCGCTCTACCGCACCGCCTGGGAGCTGCCCCAGCGCGCGCTGATCGACCTGGCCGCGGCCCGCATGCCGTACCTCGACCAGAGCCAGTCGCTGAACCTGTTCATGGCGGCGCCGACCATCGGCAAGCTCAGCTCGATGTACGCCTACGCGTGGAAGGTCGGTCTCAAGACCACCTACTACCTGCGCTCGCGCCCGGCGACCCGGATCGCCCAGGCCGCCTCCGGTGCCGCCCGCGCCGCCGCGCCCGCGTCCGCGTCCGCGCCCGTGCCGGTGAACACCCCGACCCTCACCCCGGAGGAGGAGGCCGCGCTGGCCTGCTCCCTGGAGAACCCCGAGTCCTGCGAGGCCTGCCAGTGAGCACCCCCGACCGCGAGAAGATGCTGCTCGACCCCGGCTTCGAGCTGACCCTGCGCCCGATGCGCTACCCGTCGTTCTACGACCGGTACCGGGACGCGATCAAGAACACCTGGACCGTCGAGGAGGTGGACCTGCACTCCGACGTCGCCGACCTGGCCAAGCTCAGCGAGGGCGAGCGCCACCTCATCGGCCGCCTGGTCGCCTTCTTCGCCACCGGGGACTCGATCGTCTCCAACAACGTGGTGCTGAGCCTCTACAAGCACATCAACTCCCCGGAGGCGCGGCTGTACCTGTCGCGCCAGCTGTTCGAGGAGGCCGTGCACGTCCAGTTCTACCTGACGCTGCTCGACACCTACCTGCCCGACCCCGAGGACCGCAACGCGGCCTTCGCCGCGGTGGAGAACATCCCCTCCATCCGCCAGAAGGCGCAGTTCTGCTTCAAGTACATGAACGCCGTCGACCACATCGACTCGCTGCAGACCAAGGAGGACCGCCGCGCGTTCCTCCTGAACCTGATCTGCTTCGCGGCGTGCGTCGAGGGCCTGTTCTTCTACGGCGCGTTCGCGTACGTGTACTGGTTCCGCTCGCGCGGCCTGCTGCACGGCCTGGCCACCGGCACCAACTGGGTGTTCCGCGACGAGTCCATGCACATGGACTTCGCGATGTCGGTCGTCGACACGGTCCGCGAGGAGGAGCCCGACCTCTTCGACGACGAGATGGCCAAGCAGGTCACGGAGATGCTGGAAGAGGCCGTCGAGGCCGAGCTCCAGTTCGCCCAGGACCTGTGCGGCGACGGCCTCGCCGGCATGAACACCGACTCCATGCGCCAGTACCTGGAGGCTGTGGCCGACCAGCGCCTCGCCCGCCTCGGCCTGCCGATCCGCTACGGGTCGACGAACCCGTTCGGCTTCATGGAGCTCCAGAACGTCCAGGAGCTGACCAACTTCTTCGAGCGCCGCGTCTCCGCGTACCAGGTCGCCGTCGAAGGCTCCGTCGCCTTCGACGACGACTTCTAAAGCACTCAGACACACCAGAGGTGCCCCGCCCGGCTCACCGCCGCGCGGGGCACCTCTGTCTGTACCGACCCGACCGCCTCATCACCTCTGAACTCCCCCGCCCCCGCCCGGCATTCACGCCGAACGGGGGCGGCCCAACCACTTTCCCGCTCTGGAAAGATCGGTTTCTTGACCCTGCGCCCACGGGGACTACGCAGACGCAGGACAGTTCTCGGCGCAGAGTTGCTGCCCGAGGACCGCCTCGACGAGTACCGCCGGTACCGGGAGATTGCTCTGGCTCACGCCCTGCCCTTCAGGGAGCACAAGGAAGCCAAGGCAAAGACGATCGCGGCATGACTGGAGCGCCAGGCCGTACTGTACGACAGCCAGAGAGAGTTCCATTTCGTCATTTGTGAGCATGTCCTGCGGTGGCGGATATGCCCTCCTGCCATCATTGCTACGCAGCTCGAGCGCCTGGTTTCGCTGTCCCGGATTCCCAATTTAACCATCGGAGTTCTTCCCGCCAAAAGGCTGATGCCGGACTTTCCGATGACATGCTTTAGCATGCATGATGATCGCCTGGCCATTGTGGAGACGTTTCATTCAGAGATCACAACTCGCGATCCGAGGGATGTCGCTCTCTACATGTCAACATTCCTCAGATTAGACGCCGCGGCACTACATGGAGATGACATGCGGGACCTTATCGAAGGAATCCGGGACGAGTTCTTTCAGGAATAAAACGCCAAGGGAGCCGCAATGGAAAGCAGGTCGGATTCAGCACGGATCGCAGGCCCAGGGCGGCAGGACGCCAGAACCCTCCGCCGAAAACGGCGCGGACAAGAAGCAGGTTGAGCTGGCAACCCTTGAGCAGAAGCTTGAGCGGCAGACGCCGCAGGATCTCTGCCAATAGCCGAGACACCCGGCAGGAATGACCCCAGCGGACCTTCGCGGCGCAGGAAGTCGGCCAGTCCGACTTCCTGCGCACGCATCCGGAGCGACCACCTGAAATGGGCCGTGGAGAGTTCTGTCGGGAACAGGAAAGCGTGCAGGAATAACCCCAAACGCCCCGGTAATTTGGTGACTCGCCGAAATGATTCGAGAGCCACAGAAGCGCTCCATACCCACTGACGGTTTCACACAGCCGCCTGGCACCACACGTCGCCGTACGCACGCGGAACTCATGGAGCGGATCGACAACAACCCGGTCCGGAGGGACCTGACGACCGGGCGCCTGGTCGAAATCGTGGGGGCACAGGACGGCCGGGCGCTGGTCCGGCCACTGTTCGAGCCGGACAGCCCGTCGCGTCAGGTGCCGGCCGACCAGCTCACCACCCGCATCAGCCTGTGGCGGTGACGGTCCTCCCCTCCCCTTGAGTCTTCCGCCCAAGTCCTGGGCGGGGCGGGGCCGTTCCGTGCTGCCCCGAAGCGATACCGGAAGGTGCAGGCGATGACTGAGCGCAACCTGTACGAACTCGACCTCTCCCGGGTCGAGTTCAACCGTGCGGGCGGCCGGGGCTTCAACGTCTCCGAGGAGAAGCACAGTTGCACTTCCACGGCTACGAGTGGGCCGGTGACGGCCGACTGCTGGCGAAGGAGCCGGAGCGTCGCCCGATCGAGGCCGCACGGTTCGGCCTCTCGGAACTCCCGCCGATGATGACCGGCTGGTGGCTGCTGCGGCCCACCGCCCAGATCCGGGGCACCTGGGAGACGGCGGCCGACGCGGCCGACTGGCTTTAGGCGCGGTACGAGGAGCACACGCCGGGCGGCGATCCGTGGCTTCCCACCAAGGCACGGCGACTCCGCGCGATCGAGCAATTAGAGGGTGCCGCAGACGTGGTGTGGTCCCGCTGGGTGTCCGACAGCCGCTGGTCGGGCCACTACGTGATCGCGTGCCCCCACAGGATCTGGCCGGACAGCCCGTGCCCGACCCGGCGCTGACGGTCCCCGCCCGGCGTTCGCGCCGGGCGGGGACCGTCGGGCAGGCGGGGCGCTCACGCCGCCGCGACCGCCTCCAGGGGGCTGAGGGTGGCTGCCCGGCGGGCGGGGAGGGTGGCGGCGAGGGCTCCGATGGTGAGGGAGGCGAGGCAGAGGAGGGCCAGGGTCCCCCAGGGCACGGCCAGCGTGTACTGCTTGACCGCGCCGCCGGCCAGCGCGCCGACGGCCCAGGCGCCGAACAGGCCGGCGGCCAGGCCGAGCAGGGTGCCGAAGGCCGCGACCGTCACGGCTTCCAGGCGGATCATCCGACGGATGCCCCCACGCTCCATGCCGATGGCGCGCAGGACGCCGATCTCGCGCGTCCGTTCGGTGACGGACATGGCCAGGGTGTTGACGATGCCGAGGGCGGAGATCACGACGCCGATGCCGAGGAGCCCGTACATCAGCGTCAGCAGGTCGCCCATCGTCCCCGCCGCTTCGCGCACCAGTTCGGCCCGGTCCTGCACCTTCAGGAGCGGGTTGTTGCCGACCGCCGCCCGCAGCCCCTCCCCCGATACGCCGTCGCCCCGGACGAGGATCCGCTGGACGGAGCCGGGCTTGAAGCTGTGCTTCTGCACGTCGGCCCGGGCGCCGACCGCGTCGTGGGCGGTGGGGTTGTCCTGGTAGACGCCGACGACGGTGTACCGCGTGAACTCCTCGCTCCGGCCGAGGCGGGCGTTGACCTGGCCTCCCGTGCTGACTCCGGTCTCCCGGGCGACGCTGCTGGAGACGGCGATCCGGCCGGGCCCGAGGTCCTGCGCGGAGCCGCTCACGAAGTCGAGCTTCAGCACCTGGCCGACGCCGTCCGGCTCTACGTCGGCCGGCTCTACGTCGGCCGGGTCGATGCCGGAGATCTCGCGTACCTTGCCGCCGATGACCGCCGTGGAGTCGGCGACCGCGCTCGCGCCGCGCACCCCGGGGGCGCCGGCCACCCGCTGGACGGCGGCCGGGTCGATGCCGGTCATGGTGTCGCCGGTGCTGATCACGTAGTCGGCCGCGAGCCCGTCCGCCGTCTGCCGGTCGAGGGCCTGCCCGGTGGAGTGGCCGATGGTGGCGAGCCCGCTGACCAGTGCCGTGCTGATCAGCAGCGTGGCGGCGGTCGCCGCCGTGCGCCGGGGGTCGCGCAGCGCGTTCTGCCGGGCCAGGAAGCCGGCGACGCCGAACCGCCGGGTGAGGCGGCCCGTCAGCCGGATCACCGGGACGGCGAGGGTCGGCGCCAGCACGATCAGGGCGACGACCAGGACCCCGCAGCCGAGCATCGCGTTGCGCAGGTTCTCCTCGGAGGCGTCCTCGGCCGAACGCGCGAGCGCGGTCAGCAGGCCGGCGCCGAGCACGAGCAGCCCCACCCCGGCGATCGGACGCAGCCGTGAGCGCCCGCCGGGCGGCGCGGCCGCCGCCCGCAGCGCCTCGATCGGCGCGATCCGCGCCGCCCTGCGCGACGGCAGCCAGGCGGCCGGCACCGTCACGCCGACCCCGACGAACAGGGCCGCCGCCACCGGCCGGGGCCCGATGACGAGCGGGCCCTTCGGCACCTGGTTCCCGTCACCGCTCAGCAGTCCGGGCAGTACGGCCGCGATGCCGAGCCCGAGGGCGAACCCCGCCATCGACGCGACGACGCCGACCAGCGCCGCTTCGGCCAGCAGTGAGCGCACCACCTGGCGCCGTGTCGCGCCCACCGCCCGCAGCAGGGCGATCTCCCGGGTGCGCCGGGCGACGAGCATGGTGAAGGTGTTGACCACAAGGAACGAGCCGATGAACAGCGACACCCCGGCGAAGACCATCGGCAGCTTCTGGTAGCCCCGGGTCAACGTGCCGACGTAGAGGGCCTGTTGGTCCGCCTGCGCCTGTCCGGTGGTGACCTCGGCCGTGCCGGGCGGCAGGGTGGCGGCGATCCGCTCCGCCAGCTCGTACTGGCCGGCGCCCGGTCCGGCGGAGACTTCAAGGCTGGTGTAGTTCCCGGGAGTTGCGAACAGCCGCTGTGCGGTGGCCCGGTCGAACAGGGTGAGCGTGCCGCCGGCCGTGACCCGGGTGTCCCCGGTGGTGACGGTGCCGACCAGGCGCGCGGTGAGGGCCGGGCCGTCCGTGGCGAGCGTGATCGTGTCGCCCACCCGGTACCGGCCGGCGGCCGCGGTGCCCCGGTCGACGGCGATCTCGTCGGCACCGGCGGGGGCCCGCCCCTCGACCACGGGGTAGCGGACGTCCTTGCCGTCGCGCCCCGGGACGTAGGCGGCCGCGAGGTTCGTACCCCGCTTGACCCGCAGCGGCCTGCCGTCGGCCGCGTTCAAGGTGGCGCTCCCGTCAACCGACGGCCGTACCGCCGCGACGCCGGGCACGTCCGCGAGCCTGCGCGCCAGCACGTCGGTCAATACGCCCGGCTGGTCAGGAGTGGCGACGGGCTCCTTCGCGGTGACGCTGACCGCGACGTCGGCGAAGGTGCGGGACGCGGCCGCCCGCTGGACGGCGGCGGTCGAGTCCGCGAAGACGAGGGTGCCGGAGACGAAGGCGACGCCGAGGCAGACCGCGAGGACGGTCATGAGCAGCCGGGCCTTGTGCGCCAGGACGTTGCGCAGGGCTGTGGTCAGCATGATCAGCTTTCGGAAGTGGCGGGTGCGGGGTCAGCCGGCGAAGGACTTCATGACGTCCAGCACCCGGTCCGGCGTCGGGTGCGCCATCTCGTCGACCAGCCGCCCGTCGGCCAGGAACACCACCCGGTCCGCGTACCCGGCGGCCACCGGGTCGTGGGTCACCATGACCACCGTCTGCCCCAACTCCCTGACGGAGCCGCGCAGGAAGCCGAGCACCTCGCCCCCGGCCCGGGAGTCGAGGTTGCCGGTCGGCTCGTCGCCGAACACGATCGAGGGCCGCGCGACCAGCGCCCGGGCGACCGCGACGCGCTGCTGCTGCCCGCCGGACAGTTCGGCCGGCCGGTGGTCGAGGCGCTGGGAGAGCCCGACCATCGACACCACCCGGTCCAGCCACTGCCGGTCCGGCGTGCGCCCGGCTAGCGACAGCGGGAGCGTGATGTTCTCCAGCGCGGTCAGGGTGGGCAGCAGGTTGAACGCCTGGAAGATGAAGCCGACCCGGTCCCGCCGCAGCCGGGTGAGCTGCCGGTCGCCCAGGCCGCCCAGCTCCGTCGTGCCGATCCGCACCGACCCCGACGTGGGGGTGTCGAGCCCGGCCGCGCAGTGCATCAGGGTGGACTTGCCGCAGCCGGACGGGCCCATGATCGCGGTGAACTCGCCCTCCCGGAAGGCCACGCTGACCCGGTCCAGGGCGGTGACCCGGGTGTCGCCGCCGCCGTAGGTCTTCGTCAGGTCGACGACGGCGGCCGCGACCCCGGGGGTCGCTTGCAGGGCAAGGGGGTTGGCGATCACGGGAGGGGCTCCTGTCCGAAGGCGCGAGTCGAGGTGCGGGTCAAGGTGCGAGTCGGTGCACTTCGAAGGGTGTCCGGGGCACGTATCAGGCCCCTGCGCCGCCGTGTATCAGTCCCCGCGCCGCTTCGCAGCAGTCCCGTAGCAACTGCCGAGGTCAGCCCGGCAGCCGCAGCGTCGCCACCGCGCCGCCGTCCTCCGCGTTGTCGAAGCGCAGCTCCGCCCCGAGCAGCCGGGCCTGCCCCAGCGCGATGGTGAGCCCCAGCCCGTGGCCCGTGCCGCGCTCGGCGGCGCCGGTGTGGAAGCGGCGCGGGCCGTGGCGCAGCAGGTCCGGCGGGAAGCCGGGGCCGTGGTCGCGCACGACGACCGTACGGTCCTGGACGGTGACCAGGACGGGGGCGGCCCCGTGCCGGTGCGCGTTGACGACGAGGTTGCCGACGATCCGTTCCAGCCGCCGCGGGTCGGTCTCCACCGTCCGCTCCGCCGCCACGGCGATCTCGGCCTCGAACCCGGTGCGCAGCACGGCCTCCCGGACGACGGCCGCGAGCGGCACCCGGGCCCGCGCCACCTCCTCCGCCCCGGCGTCCAGCCGTGAGATCTCCAGCAGGTCCTCGACCAGCCCGCGCAGGTCCCGCACCCGCGCCCGGATCAGGTCCTCGGTCTCGCCGGCCGGCAGCAGGTCGACGGCGGCCAGCAGTCCGCCGACCGGTGTGCGCAGCTCGTGCGCCACGTCCGCGGTGAACTGCCGTTCGGAGCGCAGCCGTTGGCCGAGGCTGTCGGCCATCAGATCCACCGTCGCCGCGATGTCGGCGACTTCGTCGCCGCCCTTGGTGGGCCCGGTCCGGGCGTCGAGGTCCCCGGCGGAGATCCGGCCCGCCGTCTCGGCGACCCGCCGCAGCCGGCGGGCGAGCAGTCCGGCCCCGTAGACCGCGGCCGGCGTGGCCGCCGCGAGCGCGACCAGCGAGGCCACCGCCATCGCCGCGTCCAGCCGGGGCAGGTCGGAGAGCTGCGGTGCCAGGTTGACCCGGAGAGCGAGGACGGGGCTGCCGGGCCCGCCGGTGCGCTGGGCGGCCCAGTAGCTCGGGCCCGAGTTCCCTTCGGCGTGCCCGTCGTAGGCCGTGTGCCGTTCGCCGTCGGCCGGGTGGCGCAGGGCGGCGGGCAGGTCTACGGGGTCGAGTTCGGCGCCGTCCGCCAGCGATCCGGTGCGCCGGTAGACGTCCATGGCCGAGTAGACGGCATTGAAGGCCTGCGCCTCGGCCCGGCTGCGGATGTCGTGCGCGGTCCACAGGTGCACCAGCACCCCGACCGCCGCCGCGACGAGGCAGGCGGTGGCGGCGGCCAGCGCGGCGATCTTCCAGCGCAGGGGCGCGCGGGCGGGCCGGGGAGTCGTGTGCACCGCTCTCAGCGCCTGAGCTTGTAGCCGAAGCCGCGGACCGTCTCGATCCGCTCCCGGCCGAGCTTGCGGCGCAGCCGCTGCACGCACAGGTCCACGACCCGGCTGTCGCCGTCCCAGCCGTACTCCCAGACGTTGCGCAGCAGGGTGTGCCGCTCCAGCACGACGCCGGGGTGGGCGGCGAACTCCAGCAGCAGCTTCAGCTCGGTCGGGGTCAGCGCCACCGGCGCCCCGCCGACGGACACCTCCATTCCGGCGGTGTCGACGGTGAGGTCCCCGAACACCAGGACGTCCCCGTCGGCGGCTCCGGGCGAGGGCGCCGGGACGGGTGGCGCGTACGTCGCCCGCCGCAGCAGCGAGCGGATGCGCGCCACCAGCACGTACGTGTCCACGGGCTTGACCACGTAGTCGTCCGCCCCGGCCTCCAGGCCGGCGACGACGTCGAGGCCGTCGCCGCGCGCGGACATCATCAGGACGGGCACCAGGCTGGTCTCCCGGACCTTGCGGCACAGGCCGATCCCGTCCAGGCCGGGCAGCATCACGTCCAGGATCAGCAGGTCGAACTGCTCGTCCCGGAACAGCTCCAGCGCCGTGAGGCCGTCCGCCGCGGCGCGCATCCCGTAGCCGTAGCGTTCCAGGGCGACGGTGAAGGAGCGGCGCATCAGCTCGTCATCCTCGACCAGCAGCACGCGGACGGGGTGCGGGGGCGGCGTGGGCGAGGGCACGGGCGGACGGCTCCTGCTCGGACGGCGACGGGTGACGGACGGCGACGGACAAGGGCACGATACGGCAGATATCGGACGCCCCGGCCTCCTCGCCCACATCGACGTCAGGCCGCGCGCTCCCTGATACCCGGCGGATACAAACCCACCGACGCCCCCCGCCGCACCCGCCACCGATCACCCCTTGACCGACCCGGCGGTCAGGCCCTGGGCCAGGTGGCGCTGGAGGCGCAAGAGCGGGAACGCCAAGTGCGGAAACGCAAAGGGCCGGGACGCCCGTCGCGCCCCGGCCCTTGACGGTTCGTCAGTCGTTCGCCACGGTCGCGTACCGCGCGGTGCCCTCGGCCATCTGCTTCAGCGCGTCCTTGCGGTCCCGCTTCGACAGCTTGTCGATGTAGAGGGTGCCGAACAGGTGGTCGGTCTCGTGCTGCAGGCAGCGGGCGAAGAAGCCGGTGCCCTCGACCCGGATCGGCCGGCCGTCCTTGTCCACGCCGGTCACCGCCGCGTACTCCGGGCGGGGCAGCTCGGCGTACGCGCCCGGCACCGACAGGCAGCCCTCGTTGCTGTCGTCCAGCACCCGCCGGCGGTCCGCCGGGTACTCCTCCAGCTTCGGGTTGATCACGTGGCCGATGTGGCGCACGCCCTCGTCATCCGGGCAGTCGTAGACGAAGACCTTCAGGTCCACGCCGATCTGATTGGCCGCCAGGCCCACGCCCTCGGCCGCGTACATCGACTGGAACATGTCGTCGATCAACGCGGACAGCTCACCGTCGAACGCGGTGACGTCCTTGACCTCGCGGTGCAGGACCGGGTTGCCCACCACGGTGATCGGACGCGCGGTGCCCTTGGAGAGGTCCGGCTGCTCGCCGACCACCTTCAGCGGGGCCTCGTCGGCCGCCGACTCCTGGTCGTGGTCGTGGTCGTGCTGGTGGTCGTGCTGCTCCGCCATCGCTGCTTATCCGCTTCCGCTTCCGAGAATGGTCCAGGTATTCGGCTCTCGCCGGGTACACCGCTCAAGGGTAAGCGGCGCGCTCAACAGACTTCCTCCAGATCGCGGTACGCCCGTGTGCCGGGCGAGGCCGCGGCCCAGCGGTCCAGCAGCGAGCGGACCAGCAGGGCGGGCGCGGCGATCCCGCACTCGCGCTCCACCAGCCAGGACATTCCGGCCTCCCCGCCCTGGCTGAGGTGGCTGAGGTGTCCGGGGTGCGCGGCGTCGCCGTCGTCGTGCGGGTCGTGGTGGGCGGTGTGCCCGTCGTCCGTGGCCATCCGGCTCTCCGAGCAGGCCCGGCAGAGCAGCCGCACCGAGGACGTCCAGTCCTCCGCCGCGTAGCCGGCGTCCGCGACGACCCGCTCCAGCGCGTCCCGGTCCCCCGCCGTGGCGGCCTGGAGCAGCACCACGTAGGTCGGCACCGGGGACGGCGCCCACAGCTCGATCTCGTCGAACACCGGGTAGGCGACCCCGTCGGTGACCCGCTCGCCGTGCGGGGCGCCGTCGTGCAGCACCACCTCGCCCCAGCGGCGGCCGGAGGACGGCAGCGGGATGGACAGCACCTCGATCCGGGCCGGGTCCAGCCGGCGGCCCCACACCACCTCGGACTCGCCGTCCGGGGAGAGCCGCACCGGGGTGGTGCCGAGGTCCAGGCTGACCGGGCCGTCCGGCTGCCCGCCCGGGCCGCCGGGCAGCTTCAGCCCGTACGCCTGCCAGGCGCGGCGGGCCAGCGGCCAGTCCTGCAAGGCGGTCGCGGTGATGCCGAGGTTCCACCAGTCGGGGGCGCCGTGCTCGCGGTCCAGCAGGGCGACGGCCCGCAGCCCGGCCGAGCGGGCCTGCTCCCAGTCCCGGCGGAACTTGTGCAGCAGGGCGAGGTTGAACCAGGAGTCGGACAGCCAGGGCTCCAGGTCGGCGGCCATCACCAGCAGCGCGCCGGCGTCCTCGTAGCGGCCGTCGCCGATCAGCGTGAAGGCCCGGTCGGTCGTCTGCCGCCAGGTGGCGGACGGCCGGTGCCGTGCCCGGTGGAAGATCCTCACGTTCGTCCCTGCCGTCGTCGTCCGCTCAAGTCCCGTACCGCCGCGTCCGGATCCACTTCCGCGGGGGTCCGGGGCACGGTGCCCCGGGTCGGTGTTCCACGCTACGACCGCATCCAACCACGCCCGCCCCCGCCCGCGCTCCCCACCGGCGAGGTTGGGGCCGCCCCTACCCAGCCTGCCCGCCCGGCCGCCCCGCCTCAACCCCGGCGCAGGCCCGCCGGTCCGCGGCGCTCCGCCGGTCCGCCCCGCGGCACTCGACGGGACCCGGGTCAGCCGCCGAACTCAAGCCCGCACCCAAGCCCGCCTGGACAGGCCTCAGCCGCCCACCCGGGCGAGGGCGTCCACCACCCGGGCGTCGTACACCCGGCCGCGCCCCAGCCGCAGCACCTCCAGCGCCTCCAGCCGACCCACCGCCTCGCCGACCCCGCGGCCGCGGGCCGCCGTCAGCAGGTCGTCGTGGGCGTTGGCCACCCGGATGATCCGGGCCGCCAGCGGCACCGCGCCGTCCCCGCCGGCCGTGCCGAGCACCGGATCGGCCAGCCGGGCGACCTGCTCGGCGACCTGCCGGGGCACCCCGGTGCGGCGGATCACCTCGCTGCCCAGCCGGGCGATCCGCTGCTGCTCGGCGCAGGGCAGCAGCGCGGTCGCGCCGTCCGGCACCGGCTCGACCAGCGACAGCTGGCCCACGTCGTGCATCAGCGCCGCGTACTCCAGCAGGGCGAGTTCCCGGGTGCCCAGCCCCAGCTCGCGCCCCAGCGCGCACGCCGTGTCCGCGACCCGGCGGGCGTGCCCGTGCGGGGTGTAGCCGGCCACCTCGGTGGCCCGGGCCAGGCTGGCGATGGTCTGCCCGGTGGTGGCCCGCACGGCCGCGGCCCGCCGGAAGGACACCTGGGCGAGCAGCAGCGGGGTGCAGAACAGCGGCAGCGCCCACAGCCCGACCTCGCCGGCCGCCAGGCTGACCAGCATCCCCGTCGCGACGATCGCCGAGCCGATCCCGAACAGCGAGCGCAGTTCGTCCTCCAGCGCCGCCGGGAACCGCAGCCCGCCCTCCAGGCCGGCCGCCGACCGGCGCAGCAGCGCCGCCAGGGTCGCGTCGCAGAGCGCGGCCAGCGCGGCGACGGCGGTCAGGAACACCCCGTACGCCGGGCCCTCGGGCGAGAAGCGGTCGACCAGTCCGCCGTTGTAGAGCGGCTGGAAGACGGCGGCGGCGAAGCCGACCCCGAGCAGCCGGCGGGCAGCGCTGTCCCGCCGGGCCGGGTCGGCCCAGGGCGGGCGCCGGTGCGGGCGGCCGGGGCGGGCCCGCTGGATCAGGCCCGGCCGGCCCCGGCCCGGGCGGCACGCCCTGAGCCAGGGCAGTGCGAGGCCGGGCAGCCAGGCCAGCAGCAGGCCGACGCCGGTCACCGCGACCACCTGGAGCATCCCGTGCGCGGTGGGCACCCCGCGCAGCGGCCCGAGCAGGGCGTACGCCAGCGCGCCGGCCGCGCCGATCGGCGCCTGTTCGCGGTCGCCCGGAAGGGTGATCCGGACGCACTCGCCGAGCGCGATCAGCGCCGTGAACGCCAGCGCGACCCTCGCCCCGGCCACCCCGCGCACCGCGACCGCGCCCACCGCGAACACCAGCAGCGCGGCCGCCGCCGCGTGCACCACGCGGGCCTCCCGGCTGGCCGCGGTCACGGCTGCCCGGCCGTGGGGACGCTCCCGCCCTGCGCGGGCACCCGGCCCGGCGCCGCCCGCGCCGGCTCGGGCACCCCGAGCGGAATGTCGGGGACGGCCCGGATGCCGTCCCCGGGCGGCGGCAGCACCGGCTGCCAGTCGTGCCCGGCCAGCGCGTCGATCAGGGCCCGGACCATCACCGGGTCGAACTGGCTGCCCGAGCAGCGCTCCAGTTCCGCCACGGCCTCGGCGACCGGGCGGCCGCGCCGGTAGGAGCGGGTGGAGGTCATCGAGTCGAAGGCGTCGGCGACCGAGATGATCCGGGCGAACTCGGGGATCTGCTCGCCGACCAGCCCGCTCGGGTAGCCCCGGCCGTCCATCCGCTCGTGGTGGTGCAGGATCCCGGCGTGCGCCTCGCCGAGGAAGGCGATCCCGCGCACCAGCTCGTACCCGTACACCGGGTGGATCTCGACGGCCCGCCGCTCCGCCTCGCTGAGGGGACCGTTTCTGCGCAGCAACTCGGTGGCCACGCCCAGCTTGCCGACGTCGTGCAGGATCCCCGCGAAGCGCAGGGTGCGCAGCCGCTCGGCCTCCATGCCGAGCTGACCGGCGATCAGCACCGAGGCCCGGCCGACCCGTTCGCTGTGCCCGCGGGTGTACGAGTCCTTGATCTCCACGGCCTGCACCAGCGACTGCACGGTGGCCTGGTGGGCGTCCCGCTCGCGCTGGCCCTGGGCGAACACCCAGGCCGAGATCGACAGTGGCAGCAGCGCCAGCAGCGCCGCGAACGCCCCGTACGGGCCCTGCCAGAGCACGGCCACCATCAGGCCGCCGGCCGCGTGCACCAGCACCGGCAGCCCGCACACCGCGACGGCCCCGCGCAGCAGCACGACGGGCCGGCGGTCCTCCGCGAGCATCAGCATCGCGCCCACCAGCACCCCGTTGACCAGGCAGAACGTGACGACGGCGGCGAAGCCGGGCAGCAGCGCGGCCGGGAAGCGGGAGCCGAGCAGCAGTTGCGGCCCGTGCAGCAGGTGGAAGGCGGCCGCGGAGGCGAAGGCGCACAGCGCGAGCTGGGAGCCGTTCCACAGCTGGCGGGTCCGGCAGCCGCGCCCGGCCGGGCCGCCGAGCACCGCGGCGGGCACCGCGACCAGCGCGGCGGCGGCCGGCGGCAGCATCAGCACGCCGGCGAACAGCACCGGGAAGAAGGCGTTGACCCCGGGGCGGGAGAGCGCCCGCTCGGGCGGCGGCGGTCGGCGCAGCAGTCGGCGGACCAGCCGCAGGCAGGGCGTCGGCAGGCCCTGGGCCAGCGACTCCCAGCAGCCGTGCAGGAAGGCCAGCAGCCCGACCTTGGGCCAGTCCACCGGGGCGCCGAGCCAGCGCGGGAGCCCGGGCGGCACGCCGGTCGGCAGCAGTGGCAGCAGGCAGCACAGCGCCGCCACCGGGACGGCCACCAGGTAGCGCATCGCCCCCTCCGGCAGGGCCGCGTCTTCGCCGTCGATAGCGATCTCGACCTCCCCGACGTCCGGGCCCGCGTTGCCTCAGCTCGCCGGGCGGACCGGCGGTGAGCGTCCGTCAGGAGGATAGGCCGCCACCCGGGCGCAAGGACGCATGATGGCGCGACGACGCTGCTGGCGCACCGCCAACTCACCCGAACGAGTGAGGGGCGCACGCAAGCACAACGGGAGCGGCCCCGGGAGCGCACGCTCCCGGGGCCGTCTGACTCCGTGTCCGGACTGCTCGGCCCGCCCTCGCCGGCGGGCCCGTCCGCTTGCTCCGCCCGGCCGTTGAACGACCGCCCAGCCGTTGAACGGCCGCCCGGCTACTCCGCCGGGGCGCCCGCCTCGACGGTGGCACCGGGCCGGACTGTCGGCTCCTCCGGGGCCTCGCCGGCGGCCGGCGCCGGCCGGTCCGTCTCGACGTGCAGCTCGACCGTGGTGTCGACGGCGACCACCACCTGCTCGCCCGAACGCTGCCCCGCCCGGATCGAGTCGATCCTGGCCAGCACCTTGCTGCGCAGGTCAGCCGGGGTGTCGTCGCAGCCGCAGGAACGCTTGATCAGCGCCTTGATCGCCTGCTCCAGCCCGTACTGCTTCAGGCAGGGCGAGCACTCCTCGAAGTGCACCCGCAGCTTGGCGCAGTCGCCCTCGGCCATCTCGTTGTCGAGGAATTCGTAGAGGTGGTCGAGGACCTCGCCACACTCCGTGTCGTGCGGATCGCCGCAGCTCATGAGCCCGAGCCCTTCGCTTCCTGCCCTGCCCCGCTGCCGGCCGGGACGAGCCCGCGCTCACGGGCGTAATCCTCCAGCATGCCGCGCAGCTGACGGCGGCCGCGGTGCAGCCGGGACATCACCGTGCCGATGGGAGTACCCATGATGTCCGCGATCTCCTTGTACGCAAAGCCTTCTACGTCCGCGAGGTACACGGCGATCCGGAATTCCTCCGGAATGGCCTGGAGCGCGTCCTTCACATCGCTGTCGGGGAGGTGGTCGAGCGCCTGGGTCTCGGCCGAGCGCAGACCGGTCGACATGTGCGACTCGGCGCGGGCCAGCTGCCAGTCCTCGATCTCCTCCGCCGCCGTGCGCTGGGGCTCGCGCTGCTTCTTGCGGTACGAGTTGATGAACGTGTTGGTGAGGATGCGGTACAGCCAGGCCTTGAGGTTCGTGCCCTCGCGGAACTGGTGGAAGGACGCGTACGCCTTGGCGAACGCCTCCTGGAGCAGGTCCTCCGCGTCCGCGGGGTTGCGCGTCATGCGCAGCGCCGCCGAGTACATCGGATCCAGGTAGCCCAGGGCGTCGCGCTCGAAGCGCTCCCGCCGGGCCTCCTCGCTCTCCTGTGCCGACACCCGGAAGGTGTCCTCACCGATCGCCTCGGCCAGCTCCTCACCGGTGAGCGCCTCGCCCGTGGGCTGGCCCTCCTCCGGGCCCCGGCCCGGCTCGGCCTCGTGCTCGGTCCCGACGACCGGACCCACCTCCTCGGCATGGCGGGCACGACCCACGGCGGGCCGCCCCGAAATGGAGGATATCGGGCTGACGGGCTTCTCGCCCGCGACAATCCAGTCGGACCAGGCGGGGCCGAACGCCGCGGCGGCCTCGCGCTGCTCTGACCGCTCGGGGCACGCGATCGAACCCATCTGCCCTGCCTCTCAACCGGGAATCGTACTGACGAGAGTGCCAACCACCCCGACCCCGCCCGCATTCCCGCGCCCGCCCCGAAATCGCTCGTACGGGTGATCGAGCGGAAACCCCCCGTTCACGGCCGCCCCCGCCGACCCCGCCGCCTCAGACGACCCGCAGCACCCAGTCCCCGACCGCCCGGCAGATCGCCTCCAGCACCTCGTCCTGCCCCACCGGCGCCCGCTTGGGCACGTCGAAACCGTGCCCGCCGTACGGCACCGCCACCAGCTCGTGCCCGGGCGGCAGCTCCGGGAACTCCTGCGGCCCGCCGAACTGATCCGCCGTACCCTGCACCACCAGCGTCGCCGCCCCCGACTCCAGCAGCTCCTGCGCCCGGCTCTTCTCCGGCCGGCCCGGCGGGTGCAGCGGGAACGCCAGCGCCACCACCCCCACCGCCCCGCTCGCCGCCCCGGTCCGGCAGGCCACCCGCGCCCCGGCGCTGCGCCCGCCCACCACCAGCGGCAGCCCCTGACCGGCCAGCCGCCCGGCGACCGGGGTCCAGCCGCGGTCCAGCGTGCGCGGCGCCGGGGCGAGCCGCTTGCCCGCCACCCGCCAGGGCTGCTCCACCAGCGCCACGGTGATCCCGCGCGCCGCCAGCGCCGCGGCCAGCGCCACCAGGTCCCGGGCCTCGATCCCGCCGCCCGCGCCGTGACCGAGCGCCAGCAGCGCCTTCGGCGCACCGGCCCGGTGGTAGCTGATCCGGGCGTCCCCCACCTCGGTGGGGACGAGTTCGGTGGTCATCGTCGGTCGCTCCAACCGGCTCAGGCTCCCTCAGCTGTCAGGACTCAATCGTCGAACTTCAGACATTCAGACATTCAGAACAGGGTGGTCTCGTACTCCGCCTCGGCCCACGGCTCCTTCAGCTCCGGGCCGTTGTTGCGGATGCTGCCGACCGCCGGCGAGACCGGGGTGGCCAGCAGCGCACCGGGCGGCGGCGGTATCAGCAGCCGGCGCAGCTCGTCCGGGTCGTCCAGCCCCGGGTCCAGCCACTCGCCGTAGGAGGCCGGGTCGAGGAACAGCGGCATCCGCTCGTGGATCGGCGCCAGCGACTCCTCGGCGTCGGTGGTGACGATGGTGAAGGTCACCAGCCAGGCCGCCGGATGGTCGGCCGGCACCGTCCGGTCGCGCCAGAACTCGTACAGCCCGGCCAGCGCCAGCGGGGTGCCGTCCGCCCGGGACACGAAGAACGGCTTCTTGCGCGCCTTGCCGCGCTCGCCCGGCAGCGTCTGCCACTCGTAGTAGCCGTCCACCGGCAGGATGCACCGCCGCGAGGCGAACGCCTGCCGGTACGAGGGCTTCTCGTGCACCGTGTCCGAACGGGCGTTGATCATCTTCACCGCCGTCTCGGCCGACCTCGACCACTGCGGCACCAGGCCCCAGCGCAGCACCCTCAGCTGGCGCACCGGCCGCGTCCGGCCCTTCGGCACCCGCTCCAGCACCACGAAGGCGCTGGTGGTCGGGGCGACGTTCCAGTTGGGGGCCAGCGTCTCAGCCGGATCCCACTGCTCGACGCCGAACAGCTCGACGATGTCCTCGGGCTTGCCACTGGCTGCGAAGCGACCGCACATGCGGGCCAGCTTGCCATGCCCGCCCCGCTCACCACTTCTTCATCCCGCCAGGAGAACCGTCCGCTCCCGCCCGCCCGTCCCCGCATGGGAGGCTGCCCCGAACGGCCCAACGCAGCGGACGGAGGCGGAGACGAGACGATGAGCGCACAACCCACCGACCAGAACCTCGGCGAACTGTGGAACCAGGTCACCGGCACCCAGCCCGCGCCGCCCGGCTGGCTGGTGCTGGCCACCGCCGGCGCCGCCCTGCTCGCCGTCCTCGCCCGCCCGCTCTGGCACGTCACCCGCAACGCCGTGACCATCGCCCACGAAGGCGGCCACGGCCTGATCGCCCTCGTCACCGGCCGCCGGCTCGCCGGCATCCGGCTGCACTCCGACACCTCCGGCCTCACCCTCTCCTACGGCCGCCCCACCGGCCCCGGCATGATCCTCACCGCCGCCGCCGGCTACACCGCCCCCGCCCTGCTCGGCCTCGGCTGCGCCGCCCTGCTCTCCACCGGCCGGATCACCCTGCTGCTCTGGCTGGCCATCGTCCTGCTGCTCGCCCTCCTGGTGCGCATCCGCAACGCCTTCGGCCTGTTCACCGTGCTGGTCGCCGGCGGCGCCTTCTTCCTGGTCTCCTGGTTCGGCAGCGCCGAGGTCCAGGCCGGCTTCGCCTACCTCGGCTGCTGGTTCCTGCTGTTCGGCGCCGTCCGCCCGGTCCTCGAACTCCAGCACCAGCGCCGCGTCGGCTGGGCCCGCGACTCCGACGCCGACCAGCTGGCCCGCCTCACCCACATCCCCGGCCTCGCCTGGATCACCGTCTTCCTGCTCACCGCCCTCGCCTGCCTCGCCCTGAGCGCGACCTGGCTGCTCCAGCCCCTGCACTGAACCCCGCCCTCGGCGCGAACCTGCTGCTCCGGCCCCTGCGCCGGGCCGCCCCCGCGGCACGGGCCTGCTGCCACAACCCCTGCACCGGGCCTCCCCCGTCCCGCCATGCGGTTGGCGCAGGGGCCGTTCCGGTACGGCCCCTAAACTTGCCCCCATGACCGAGACCCTGTGGCCCGCCCCCGTCGCGACCACCCCCGTTGACGCCACCGTCACCATCCCCGGCTCCAAGTCGGTCACCAACCGAGCCCTGGTGTTGGCGGCGCTCGCCGACGAGCCCGGCTGGGTGCGCCGGCCGCTGCGCAGCCGCGACTCCCAGCTGATGGCCGACGGCCTGCGCGCCCTCGGCGTCGGCATCGAGGAGAAGGTCAACAACGACTCCGGCGGCACCGGCGGCGGCGAGGCCTGGCGGGTCATCCCGACCCCCGCGCTGCGCGGCCCCGCCTCGATCGACGTCGGCAACGCCGGCACCGTGATGCGCTTCCTGCCCCCGCTCGCCGTCCTCGCCGACGGCCCGGTGCACTTCGACGGCGACCCGCGCAGCTACGAGCGCCCCCAGCACGGCGTGATCAACGCCCTGCGCGCGCTCGGCGCCCGGATCGACGACGGCGGCCGCGGCGCCTTCCCGCTGACCGTGCACGGCACCGGCGCGCTCGACGGCGGCCCGGTCGAGCTGGACGCCTCCTCCTCGTCCCAGTTCGTCTCCGCCCTGCTGCTCTCCGGCGCCCGCTACAACCAGGGCGTCGAGGTCCGGCACGTCGGCGGCCCGGTGCCGTCGCTGCCGCACATCCGGATGACCGTCGAGATGCTGCGCCTGGCCGGCGTCCAGGTCGACGCCCCCGAGGACGGCGGCGAGAAGGACGTCTGGCGGGTCACCCCCGGCGCCCTGATCGGCCGCGACCTGGTGGTCGAGCCGGACCTCTCCAACGCCGCGCCGTTCTTCGCCGCCGCCCTGGTCACCGGCGGCCGGGTGACGGTCCGCGACTGGCCCAAGCACACCAGCCAGCCCGGCGACCAGCTGCGCGAGATCTACACCCGGATGGGCGGCGCCTGCGAGTTCACCGACGAGGGCCTGCAGTTCACCGGCACCGGCCGGATCCACGGCATCGAGGCGGACCTGCACGACGTCGGCGAGCTCACCCCGGTGATCGCCGCCGTCGCCGCACTGGCCGACTCCGAGTCCCACCTGTACGGCATCGCCCACCTGCGGCTGCACGAGACCGACCGGCTCGCCGCGCTCGCCAAGGAGATCAACGACCTCGGCGGCGACGTCACCGAGACCGAGGACGGCCTGCGCATCCGCCCGCGCCCGCTGCACGGCGGCGTCTTCCACACCTACGAGGACCACCGTCTGGCCACCGCCGCCGCCGTGGTCGGCCTGGCCGTGCCCGGCGTCGAGGTGGAGAACGTGGCCACCACCGCCAAGACCCTGCCGGACTTCCCGAAGATGTGGGCGGAACTGCTCGGCGAAGCGGTGGCGGACGCCTGAGCGGAGACTGAGCACATGCGCCGCTACGGCAAGGACGCCGACGAGGACGACATCCGCAACCGCCCCGCCCGCCGGGGATCCCGGCCGCGGACCCGGATCCGGCCCAAACACGATGACGCCGCCGAGGCGATGGTGCTGACCGTCGACCGCGGCCGGCTGACCTGCCTGATCGACCCGGGCACCAAGCAGGAACGCGAGATCGTCGCCATGAAGGCCCGCGAGCTGGGCCGCAAGGGCGTCGTCGTGGGCGACGTGGTCAACATCGTCGGCGACCTCTCCGGGGACACCGACACGCTCGCCCGGATCGTCCGGGTCGAGGAGCGCAGCTCGGTGCTGCGGCGCACCGCGGACGACGACGACCCGTACGAGCGGATCGTCGTCGCCAACGCCCAGCAGCTGGCCATCGTCACCGCGCTGGCCGACCCGGAGCCCCGGCCCCGGCTGATCGACCGCTGCCTGGTGGCCGCCTACGACGCGGGCATGGAGCCGCTGCTGGTGCTCACCAAGGCCGACCTCGCCCCGGCCGGGCCGCTGCTGGAGTCGTACGCGCCGCTCGGCATCGACTACGTGGTCACCCGTCGGGACGAACTGGAGACGGAGGGCGCCGAGGCCGTCCGCGCGCACCTGCGCGGCCTCTCCACGGTGTTCATCGGCCACTCCGGCGTCGGCAAGACCACCCTGGTCAACGCCCTCGTCCCGGACCACCAGCGGCAGACCGGCCGGGTCAACGCGGTCACCGGGCGCGGCCGGCACACCACCGTGTCCGCCTTGGCGCTGCGGCTGCCCCCGCCGCCGGGCGCCAAGCCGGGCTCCAAGAAGGCGCTGGACCCGGGCTGGGTGATCGACACCCCGGGCTTCCGCTCCTTCGGCCTCTCGCACATCGACCCGTCCCGGGTCATCCACGCCTTCCCCGACCTGGAGCCCGGCACCGCCGACTGCCCGCGCGCCTGCAGCCACGACGAACCGGACTGCGCGCTGGACGCCTGGGTCGCCGACGGCCACGCCGAGGGCGCCCGGCTCTACTCGCTGCGCCGGCTGCTGGCCAGCAAGGAGGCCCGCGAGGGCGACTGACCCGGGCGGCGGTTTTACCGTCCCATGGGTTTCCCGACCGTTCGAGGTGTCGGACCGCGCCGGCCTGGCGATCATAGGAAGGTCGGGCCACAGCGCGGTCCGACCCGTCGATCGACAGGGAGGGCACGCGATGGCATGGGCCTTGGTGGTCCTGGCCGGCCTGCTGGAGACCGGCTTCGCGATCAACCTCAAGCTCAGCGAGGGCTTCACCAAGCTCTGGCCCACCATCAGCTTCTGCGTGTTCGCCCTGGGCAGCTTCGGCCTGCTCACGCTGTCCCTGAAGAGCCTGCCGGTCGGCCCCGCCTACGCGGTGTGGACGGGCATCGGCGCGGCCGGCACCGCCATCTACGGCATGGTCTTCCTGGACGAGACCACCTCGGTGCTGAAGCTGGTCTCGATCTCCCTGGTGATCGCCGGCGTGATCGGCCTCCAGCTCAGCGGCTCGGCGCACTGACCGTCACCGGCCCACCCCTGCTACCGGCCCACCCCCGCTGCTCGCCCGCTCGCCGCCGGCAGGCCCGTCCCGGTCCGCGAGCCCGGCTGTCCCGATCCGGGCGGGATCGCTAGGGTTTCGGACATGGCCGATTACCACGACGATCTCCGACTCGCCCACGTCCTCGCCGACTCGGCCGACTCGGTCACCCTGGAGCGCTTCCGCGCCCTCGACCTGAAGGTCGAGACCAAGCCCGACCTCACCCCCGTGAGCGACGCCGACAAGGCCGCCGAGGAGCTCGTCCGCAGCGTGCTGCAGCGCGCCCGCCCGCGCGACGCGGTGCTCGGCGAGGAGTTCGGCCTCCAGGGCTCCGGCCCGCGCCGCTGGGTGATCGACCCGATCGACGGCACCAAGAACTACATCCGCGGCGTCCCGGTCTGGGCCACCCTGATCGCCCTGCTGGAGGACGGCCCGGACGGCGTCGAGCGCCCGGTGGTCGGCATCGTCTCCGCCCCCGCGCTGCAGCGCCGCTGGTGGGCGGCCAAGGACCTCGGCGCCTACGCCGGACGCAGCCTCACCAAGGCCTCCCGGATCCACGTCTCCGGCGTCTCCCGGATCGAGGACGCCTCCTTCTCCTACTCCTCGCTCTCCGGCTGGGAGGAGCGCGGCCGCCTCGACCCCTTCCTGGACCTCACCCGCGCCTGCTGGCGCACCCGCGCCTACGGCGACTTCTGGTCCTACATGATGGTGGCCGAGGGCGCGGTCGACATCGCCGCCGAGCCCGAGCTGTCGCTCTGGGACATGGCCGCCAACTGCGTCATCGTCGAGGAGGCCGGCGGCCGCTTCACCGGCCTGGACGGCGTGCCCGGCCCCGGCGGCGCCGACGCCGTCGCCAGCAACGGCATCCTCCACGAGGAGACCCTGCGCCGCCTGAGCGTCTAAGGGCTCTCCTGCGCGGCCGAACATGGTGCGGGCCCGGTCGACCAGTCCTCTGGTCGACCGGGCCCGCCGCTCATCGGGGCGCGTCCCGGCTACTGCTTGCGCAGCTCCCGGACGGCCGCCTCCAGCCGCTGCCCGTAGTCGGCGTCAGCCTTGCGGAAGTTGTCGACCGCCCGCTCGACGATGTCCTCGCGGTCGGCGGAGACCTTGGCGATGAAGCCGGCCAGGTTGGCGATCAGCCGCTGCTTCTCGTCCTCCGAGAACAGCCGGTACAGGTTGCCGGCCTGCACGAAGTCGTCGTCCTCGGCGTGCGAGGGCACCTCGTGGTTGCCGGTGGCGCCGGTGACCGCGGTGGCGGCCCACAGCGGGCGGCCGGTCTGCACCGGGCCGCCGAAGCTGTTCGGCTCGTAGTTCTTCTGGCGGCCGTGGCGGCCGTCGTACAGGTGGCCGTCGCGGCTGTTGGTGCGCGCCTCGGTGGCGTGCGGGCGGTTCACCGGCAGGTGGTCGGCGTTGATGCCGACGCGGTAGCGGTGGGCGTCCGCGTACGCGAACAGGCGGCCCTGCAGCATCTTGTCGGGGGACGGGCCGATGCCGGGCACGAAGTGCGACGGGGAGAAGATCGACTGCTCGACCTCGGCGAAGACGTTGTCGGGGTTGCGGTTGAGCTCCAGCCGCCCGATCTCGACCGGCGGGTAGTCGGCGTGCGGCCAGACCTTGGTGAGGTCGAAGGGGTTGAAGCGGTACTGCGCCGCGTCGGCCGCCGGCATGATCTGGACCTGCACGGTCCAGCTGGGGAACTCACCGCGCTCGATCGACTCGCGCAGGTCGCGCTGGTGGCTGTCCGGGTCCTCGCCGGCCAGCCGGTTGGCCTCGTCCTGGGTGAGGTTCCTGATGCCCTGGTCGGTCTTGAAGTGGTACTTGACCCAGAAGTGCTCGCCGGCCTCGTTCTGCCACTGGAAGGTGTGCGAGCCGTAGCCGTTGAGGTGGCGGTAGCTGGCCGGGATGCCGCGGTCGCCGAACAGCCAGGTCACCTGGTGGGTGGCCTCGGGCGACAGGCCCCAGAAGTCCCAGACGTTGTCCGCCTCCTGGGAGCCGGTGTACGGGTCGCGCTTCTGGGTGTGGATGAAGTCGGGGAACTTCACGGCGTCCTTGATGAAGAACACCGGGGTGTTGTTGCCGACGAGGTCGTAGTTGCCCTCCTCGGTGTAGAACTTCAGCGCGAAGCCGCGCGGGTCGCGCACCGCGTCGGCCGAGCCGAGGTTGCCGGCCACGGTGGAGAACCGCAGGAAGACCTCGGTCTGCTTGCCGACCTCGGACAGGAACGAGGCCCGGGTGTAGGGCGCCAGGTCGGCGGTCACCGTGAAGGTGCCGTAGGCCGCCGCGCCGCGGGCGTGCACCACGCGCTCCGGGATCCGCTCGCGGTTGAAGTGCGCGAGCTTCTCGAAGAGCTGCTGGTCCTGGATGAGCGCCGGGCCGCCGGGGCCCGCGGTCTCGGTGTTCTGGTTGTCGGCGACGGGGGCACCCGCCTCCGTGGTGAGGGTGGGGCGCAGCTCGTCCTGGGTCGTCATAAGAGGGCCTCCGCGTTATCCGGTCGTGACGACTCGATCCTAACTTGGACTTTGTCCAAGTCAACACTGGAACCAATCTGAGAGCGTGACTTACCCTGTTCCCATGAGCGACCTGCTGGAACGACTTCGCGGACGCGGCTGGCGGCTGACCTCACAGCGCCGGGTCGTGGCCGAGGTCCTCGACGGCGACCACGTCCACCTCACCGCGGACGAGGTGCACGCCCGCGCCGTCGCCCGCCTGCCCGAGATCAGCCGCGCGACCGTCTACAACACCCTCGGCGAACTGGTCGGCCTCGGCGAGGTCCTGGAGGTCGCCACCAACGGGCGCGCCAAGCGCTACGACCCCAACGCCCACCGCGCCCACCAGCACCTGGTCTGCTCCGGCTGCGGCGCCATCCGCGACGTCCACCCGCACGGCGACCCGCTCGCCGCCCTCCCGGCCGACGAACGCTTCGGCTTCACCGTCACCACCGCCGAGGTCACCTACCGCGGCCTGTGCCCGGACTGCACGGGCACGCCGTAACGCGGCCCCGCCCGCCCGGCGGGAACCGCCGGACCCGCCCTACGCGCTCAGCTCCGCGTGCAGCGCGCCCAGCAGGCGCCCGGCCCGCTCCGCCACCTCGGCCGGCCCGTAGTCGGCCGCCCGGCGGCACCAGTTCTCGGCCTGCACCGGCTCCCCCCGGCGCAGCGCCAGCAGCGCCAGGCGCAGCGCCGCCCGCCCGTGCCCGGCGTCGGCCGCCCTGGTGTACCAGAGCATCGCCTGCGCCTCGCGGTCCTGCCGGGCCAGCAGCAGCCCCAGGTTGAAGGCGGCGCTGCGGCTGCCGGCCTCGGCCGCCCGCCGGTACCAGCTCTCGGCGATCTCCAGCGCGCCGCGCTCGGCCGCCCGCACCCCCATCCGCACCTGCGCCCGCCGGTGCCCGGCATCGGCCGCCAGCGCGTACCAGTGCTCGGCCTCGGTGTCCGCGTCACCGCGCCGGTCCAGCACCGAGGCCAGCCGGAACGCGCCCTCCGCCGACCCGCCGGACGCCGCCTGCCGGTAGCGCTCCAGCGCGCCGGCCAGGTTGCCCCGCTGCTCCTGGGCGACGGCCAGTTGCAGCGCGGCCTCGCCGTGGCCCTCGGCGGCGGCCCGCGCGTACCACTCCTGGGCCTGCCGCTGCTCGCCGCGCCCGGCGTGCAGCACGCCCAGGTTGAACGCGCCGTCCACGCTGCCGGCCTCGGCCGCCTTGGAGAACCACGGCTCGGCACCGGTCTCCTCGCCGCGCTGCAACAGCACCACGGCCAGCGCGTTGCAGGCCTCCCGGTGCCCGGCGTACGCGGCCCGGCGGTACCACTGCTCGGCCTGCTGGTCGCGGCCGGTGGCGACGCAGAGCAGGCCGAGGTTGAAGGCGCCGTTCTGGTCGCCCGCGTCCAGGGCGGTGCGGTACCAGCGCTCGGCCTCCTTGGCCTCGCCGCGGCCGGCGTGCAGGGCGCCCAGCGCGTTGGCGGCGTTGCCGTCGCCGGCCTCGGCGGCCTCCCGCCACCACTCGGCGGCGGCGGCCAGGTCCCCGGAGTCGCGCAGCAGGAAGCCCAGCGCGCAGGCGGCGCGCGGCTCGCCGTTCTGCGCGGACTGCCGGTACCAGCGGGCGGCCTCCTCCAGCAGCGACTGGTCGGTGGCGGCGCGCTCCTCCAGCAGCACGCCCAGGCGCAGCGCGGCGCGGGCGTGGCCGCGGGCGGCGGCGGTGCGGTACCAGGCCTCGGCGGTTTCCTTGTCCCCGGCGGCCTCGCGCATCCGGGCCAGCCGGTAGGCGGCCTCCCGGTGCCCGGCGTCGGCGGAGACCTTGAACCAGCGCTCGGCGCGCACGTCGCGCCGGTGCTCCATCAGGTCGCCCAGCGCGTAGGCGCCGAGCGGGTGGCCGTGGTCGGCGGCGAAGTGCAGCCAGTACTCGGCGGCCTCCTCCTCGCCCTGGTCGCGCAGTTGGAGCCCGAGCGCGTGCGCGGCGGGGGCGCTGCCGGCCACCGCGGCATGGCGCCACCACTGGGCGGCCTCGGCCCGGTGGCCCTGCTGGTGCAGCAGCACGCCGAGGTTGTTGGCGGCGGCGCGCGTCCCGGCGGCCGCGGCGGCGCGCAGGTAGGGCTCGGCGTCCTCCAGGTCGCCGCGGCGCAGCAGCAGGGTGCCGAGCCGGCTGGCGGCGTCCGGGTCGCCGTCGGCGGCGGCCTGCCGGTGGCGGGCCTCCAGCGCGGCGCTCTCGCGGGCGGCCAGCGCGGTCTCGAAGCTGGTGGTGTCCAGGCCGGCCGGGTCGAGCGCGGCGGCGTTCGGGCCGTCGGCGGCGGCGCCGTCGGGCCCGTACGGGCGGACGGCGTCGGCGAACTGACGGGTGGACACGTGGACCAGGCTGTCGGGGCCGTAGCCGGCGACCGGGGGGCGCTCGGACAAGCCACTGGTGCGCTGGGCGGGCAGGGCTCCGGGGCGGCTCTCGGGGCTCTCCGCCCAGGCGTCGGTGTCCGCCTCGGTGGCCGCCGCGGACTTGGTGCCTGACCCGTTCTTGCCGATCAGCCTCATGCCGACTCCCGCTCCCCCAGAGTGTCGCGGCATCGTGCCCCGGCCCGCGGCCGGGGGGACCCCCAGGGGAGGCGCCGGAACCGACGGCCGGTCAGCAGCCGCGCACCGTCCCCCATGTGTCCCATCGTCGCACCACCCGCAACCCGCGTACACCTGCCCCGGCCGAATTCGGGCGGGGCCGACCCGAAGCCGACGAAATTGCTTCGGCGCTTTGTCGATTTCCCGACACTCGGACCCCACAAACCCCTTGCCGTCGTCGTTGGCGACGGTTGATGGTACCGGAGCGGTTCCCGCCGCTTCGGGGGGAAAACGCCAGAGGCCCGGAGGAAGAATCCTCCGGGCCTCTGTCCACTGAGTAGCGGGGACAGGATTTGAACCTGCGACCTCTGGGTTATGAGCCCAGCGAGCTACCGAGCTGCTCCACCCCGCGTCGGTAGTTGAACCATAGCACGGGTGCGGGGTGGAACAGGAATCGGTTGCCGCAGCTCAGCGGGCCGCGACTACGGCTACGGCTGTCCGGACGGCGATCCGGACGGCGTCGCGCCCGGGGTCGCGCCCGGCGTCGGGGCCTGCACCGGGCTCCCGCCGCGGGCCGCCTCGGCCGCCTTCAGCGCGTCGCCCAGCGCCTTCTGGGCGTTGCCGTAGGCCACCCAGTCGCCGTTCTTGAACGCGGACTGGCTGTCGTTGTACGCCTTCTCCGCGTCCCCGAGCGCCTTCTGCAGCTCCGGCGAGATCGTCCCGCCCGGCGCCGCCGTCCCCGGACTGGTCGGCGTCCCCGGGTTGTTCGGCGTGGACGGCGCGGTCGGCGTGGTCCCCGGGGCCGCCCCGGCGAACACCTTCTTCAGCGCGTCCTCCAGGGTGTTCTCGAACGCCACGTTGTCGTTCCCGTACACCGCCAGCACCTTCTGCAGCGTCGGGTACTTGGCGCCGCGTCCGCGCACGTACACCGGCTCGACGTTGAGCAGCCCGCCGCCGACCGGCAGGGTCAGCAGGTTGCCGTACTCCAGCTCGGTGTCACCGCCGCTCTTCAGCGCGAAGATCTGCGAGGCCACCTCCTGCCGGGAGTTGAACGTCGACTGCACCAGGCCCGGGCCGGGGGCGCTGTTGTCCCCCGAGATCTTCAGGATGCGGATCTTCCCGTAGTCCGGCCCCGGATCGGCGTTGACGGCCATGAACGCGGCCAGGTTCGGGCGGCCGTTGGGCACGAAGGTCGTGGTCAGCGAGAAGCTCGCCGAGGTGACCTGCGGGTCCGGCATCCGCACCGTCACGTAGTACGGCGGCTGGACCTGCTTGGTGTCGCTGGTCGGGTCGACCGGGATCTGCCAGATGTCGCTGCCGTTGAAGAAGGAGTTGGCGTCGGTCACGTGGTACTGGCCGAGCAGGTCGCGCTGCACCTTGAACATGTCCTGCGGGTAGCGCAGGTGCGGCAGCAGCGTGCCCGGGATGTCCGCCTTCGGCTCGACGGTGCCGGGGAACGCCTTCATCCAGGTCTTCAGCACCGGGTCCTGCTCGTCCCACTGGTAGAGCTTCACCTCGCCGGTGTAGGCGTCCACCGTGGCCTTGACCGAGTTGCGGATGTAGTTGACCTGGTTGGCGACGGTCAGCAGCTCACCGCGCTGGTTGGTCAGCGAGTCCTTGGTCGCGGTGCCCAGCGTCGTCTTCGACGAGAACGGGTAGCCGTCCGAGGTGGTGTAGCCGTCCAGCACCCAGACCACCCGGCCGTCCTGCACCACCGGGTACGCGTCGGCGTCGATCGACAGCCACGGGGCGACCTTCTCCACCCGCTCCTTCGGCGTCCGGTTGTAGATCACCTTCGCGCCGTCGGTGATCGCCCCCGCGTACAGGATCTGCGGCTCGGCGAAGCGCACCGCGTACGCGGCCCGGGTGATCGGGTTGTCCAGCGAGACACCGCTGTTGCCGGTGTAGGTGTACTCCTTGTTCTCGCCGGTCTTGGTGGTGTAGTCGATCTCCTTGTTCGAGCCGCCGACGATCGAGTACGACGTCGTCTTCTCGCCGTAGTAGATCCGCTGCTGGTAGTCGCCCAGCGCACCGGTGGCCGGCAAGCCGGACTCGGTGAACACCGGCTCGCCCTTGTCGCTGACCTGGTTGCCCTTGGCGACGACCGCGCCGTAGCCGTGGGTGTACTTGAAGTGGTCGTTGATCCAGTTGCGCTGCACGCCGTTGAGGTCCAGCTCGCGCAGACCGATCACGGTGTCCTGCTTGTCCGTGCCGGAGCCGTAGCGGTCCACGTCCAGGGTGTTCGGGAAGGCGTAGTAGTTGCGCTGCTGCTCGATCGACTGGAAGGTCGGCGAGACGACGTTCGGGTCCAGCAGCCGGATGTCGGAGATGGTCTGCGCGTCCGGCTTGAGCGCCTCGGCCGTCGTCGACCCCTGCGGGCTGTACTGGGTGGTCTGCGCGTCCGCGATCCCGTACGCCTGCCGCGTCGCGTCGATGTTCTTCTGGATGTACGGCGTTTCCTTGGCCTGCTCGTTCGGCTTGACCTGGAACTGCTGCACGATCGCCGGGTACAGCCCGCCGATCAGCACCGCCGACAGCACCATCAGCCCCAGCCCGATCAGGGCCGGCGCCCAGGTGCGGCGCACCGGGGTCAGGAAGAACAGCAGCGCGCAGATGATCGCCACGAAGAACAGGATCGTCTTGGCCGGCAGGAACGCGTTGGCGTCCACGTAGCGCAGGCCCGTCCAGCCGGAGACCCCCTTGTAGGAGCCGGTCTTCACCGCCAGCGCGTACCGGTCCAGCCAGTACGCCACCGCCTTCAGCAGCACGAACACGCCCAGCAGCACCGCCAGGTGCCCCTGCGCGCCCGCGCTCGCCCGACGGCCCGGGCCCTGCAGCCGCAGCCCCCCGTACAGGTAGTGCACCAGCGCCGAGGTCAGCAGCGAGACGATCACCGCGCTGAACGCGAAGCCCAGCACGAACTCGTAGAACGGCAGGTCGAAGGCGTAGAACGAGACGTCCATGCCGAACTGGGCGTCCTTCTCGCCGAAGGGCGTCGCGTTCGTCCACATCAGCCAGGTCCGCCACTGGCCGGACGCCGCGGCGCCCGCCACCAGGCCGATCACCAGCGAGACGCCGATCAGCGCCCAGCGCTTGAACGGCGCCAGGCCCGAGCGGTAGCGGTCCAGGCTCTGCTGCTCGACCGACATCGCCGACAGCGGCGGCCGCAGCCGGTGCGCCAGCCAGACGTTGAAGCCGACGATCACCGCCATCAGCAGGCCGAACACCGCGAACAAGCCGATCTTCGTCCACAGCTGCGTGGTGAACACCGAGGAGTAACGGACGGACCTGAACCACAGCCAGTCCGTCCAGAACCCGGCGAACATGACGAACAGCAGGAACAGCACCGCGAGCACGCCCAGGGTCAGCAGGGCCACCCGCGCCCGCCGGGAGGGCGGCCCTACCCTGCGCCGGAAACCCGGCCCTGAGCGTTCCGGCATCTGGAATACCACGGTGGCACCTCAGCTGTGTCGTCTGGAGTCACTGGAGTCAGTCGGTCTTCAGGGAAACTTAACCAGGCTTTGGCCGAGTTCCCACCGTTAGCAGACGGTTACGACGACGTTCCCCGTCCCGGCCGTTCCCCGGCCCACTCGCGGCGCCCGGCGCCCGGGCCCCCGCCCGGCGTGTGAGGATTGAGGCATGTCCGACGCGTCCAATGCACTCAACTCCCCCGGCTCCCCCGACGACGTCTCCAAGCTCCCCGCCGCCACCCCGCTCACCCGGGCCGCGCTGGAGATCGACGAGTACGCCGCCACGCTCGGCTGGGACCTCCCGGCCCGGCTGTTCGCCCTGGTGGACAGCACCGCCCTGCGCAAGGCCGACCCGAAGATCGCCGCCCAGCTCGGCCTCGGCGACGACGACACGTCCGGCCTCACCCCGGTCGAGCAGGACGAGCTGCCGGCCGGCATGGAGCTGGACAAGTTCCTCGGCACCATCGCCTGGCCCGACGCGGTGGTCGGCTGCGCCCTGGTCGTCGAGCGCCTGATGCTGCCGCCGGGCTCCGAGCAGACCCGCCCGCGCAACGCCAGCGACGCCCAGCTCGCCGAGTGGGTGGCCAACCACCCCAAGCGCGAGGAGGTGCGGATCACCGCCGCCGTGCTGCGCAACGGCAAGAAGGAGATCGCGCTGCGGCTGCGCTCCAAGGACGTCGCCCGCGAGGTGCTGACCGGCCCGGACCTGGTGCCCGGCCTGACCGCGGCGCTGCTGGCGACCTTCTCGTAGCCCCCCGGCCGCCCCGGCCGCACCACTCCACGTTCACGGCACTACGCCACGGCACTACGCCGCGGCATTAGTTCACGGCACTACTTCACGGCGCAGGACGGCAGCGCGGAGGTCTGCCCGGAGCGGATCTGCTCCAGCGACTTCAGCGCGCCGTCCAGCGTGTCCGTCTTGATCAGGTTCAGTCCGGACGGGACGTTCTTGGTCGCCTCGGCGCAGTTCGAGGACGGGGTGAAGAAGTACTCGGCGCCGGCGTCCCTGGCGGCGATCAGCTTCATCGATATCCCGCCGATCGGGCCGACCTTGCCGTCGTCGTCGATGGTGCCGGTGCCCGCCACGAACCGGCCGCCGGTGAGGTCGCCGCCGGGGGTGAGCTTGTCGATGATGCCGAGCGAGAACATCAGCCCGGCGCTCGGCCCGCCGACGTCCTGGAGGCCGATGTCGATCTGGAACGGGTAGGTGTGCCGGATCGTGGTGCCGATGCCGACCACCGCGAGTTCCGCCCGCTCGGCCGGGGCCTTCGGGTCGAGGTCCTTGGCCCGCACGGTGGGGACGGTGACGTCGGTCCGGTCCCCCGGGTTGGCGCCGCCGTTGCCGGTCGCGTCCTTGACCCGCGGGACGACGGTGAAGACCGCCGACTCGCCCGGCTTGTGCTTGGTGACCGCGGCCACCACCTGCTCGACCGTGCTGACCGGCGTGCCGTCGACGGCCACGATCTGGTCGCCCGCGTGCAGCCGGCCCTCCGCCGGGGCCCCCGCCGTGACCGATTTGATGATCAGCTCGGTGCCGACCGGGATGCCCAGCTGGTTGAGCGCGGCGGTGCGGGCACTGTCCTCGGAGGAGGCGAACTCCTCGGCGTTCTGCTTCTTGGCGTCGGCGTCCGTCTGCCCCTTCGGGTAGACGTTGTCGTGCGGCACGACCATCACGTCGTCGCGAAGCCACCCGACCACCGCGTTGACCAGGCTGGGCTCGTACTTGGCCCCGGTGACCTGGACGGTGGTCATGTTGAGGTGCCCGGTGGTCGGGTACGAGTCGCGCCCGGTGATGGTGATCACCGACTTGCCCCCCTGGTTGCCGAGCGTGTTGTACGTCGGCCCCGGGCTCATCTCCGTGTACGGCACCTTCATCAGCACCGAGACGCAGAGCAGCGCTATGAGCAGCAGGGTGGCAGCGAGCATCGTCGCGGAGCGGCGTGGCATGCCTCGACAGTACGGGACGCGGATGAGCGGACGCCCCCCGGGCTACCGGCCGGAACCGTCCTCGGAGGCGGTGCTCCCGGCGGTGGTGCGTTCCATCGCGGCCATGAAGCGCCGGTGCTCGGCGAGCGAGGCCGGGTCCCCCGTGGCCCTCGGGGCGCGTTGGGCCCAGCCCGCCCACAAGGCGGCGAGCAGGACGGCGATGACCGGAATGATCAACCAGGCGAGCGCACCCATATCAGTACTCCCAGCTCGTCGTGTCTATGAGCAGATTAACCACTCCGGCGGACAACGCGGGCGGCGCCGTCCGGGTTACGGGACGGCCGATCGGCTCACTGCCAGGGAGTATTCGGCCCACTGACCCGGACCCGTTCGAGTGAGAGCCCGGCCCGCCCGGCATGCTCGTCGCATTCCGTGCACATATGGCGACTCTCCGCAGCCAATCGACCCCGTCCGGTCCCGTCCGGTCCGATCCGGTCCGGCCCACAGGGGGCGCCCGGGTCAGCAGCTGCCGGCGCCGACCCACTCCTCCTCGCCGTCGGCGAAGACCTGGTGCTTCCAGATCGGCACCTCGTGCTTGAGGTCGTCGATCAGCCGCCGGGCGGCCGCGAAGGCCTCGCCCCGGTGGGCGCAGGACACGGCGACGATCACCGCCTTGTCGGTGATCTCCAGCCGGCCGACCCGGTGCACCGCGGCCAGCGCCCGCACCGGGAAGTCGGCGACGACCTTCTCGGCGATCCGGCGCATCTCCTGCTCGGCGGTGGGGTGGCAGCTGTATTCCAGCGCGGTGACCGACTTGCCGCCGTCGTGGTCGCGGACCGTCCCGACGAAGACGGTCGTCCCGCCGGCCGCGTCGTCGCCGACCGCCTCGTACACCTCGTCCAGCGAGAGCGGGGTGTCGCGGACGGCGAGCAGGCGGATGGGGTCCTGGTTCTCGGGCATGCCCCCATGATTCCCCATCCCGGGTGGTTTGAGGCAAGCGGGTTCCGCATCACGATGGCGGGATTCCGCATCGTGAGAAAACCTGCTCCAGCCCTCGGGGCCACCGGCCTCAGAAGCGGCGCCGCTTGCGGGCCCGGCGCACCAGCGCGGCCGTACCGACCAGCGCCACCGTCGCCCCGGCCGCCCCCAGGCTGGTCGCGGCCTCCTTGCCGCCCAGCCGGCGCCCGGCCACCGCGTGCTTCCCGGCGACCTGGCCCAGCAGCTCGGCCAGCACCTGCTCGTTGCTGTGCTCCGGACGCCAGCCCGCCTCGTGCAACCGGCTGCCGGACACCACCCACGGGTACATCGTGTAGGCCAGGTCCCCCGCCGGGGCCGGGGTCAGGCCCAGCCGGTGCAGCCGGGCCGCGGTGCCCAGCGCCAGCGAGGCCGGCAGCTCCATCCGCCGGATCCCCGACAGCCGCTCCACGTCCTCCTGCTCCAGCCAGCCGTCGCAGCCGACCGTCACCTCGCCCTCCACCAGGCCCAGCGCCGCGTACTCCAGCGCCGCCGCCAGGTCGTCCACGTGGCAGAACTGCCAGCACGGGCGGGAACCGGCCACCACCAGCAGCCGCGGCGCCTCGAAGTGCCGGGTCAGCACGGTGTCCACGCCGGGACCGACCACCACCGCCGGACGCAGCACCGTCACCTGCAGCCCCGGGTGGGCGCGCGGCGCCCGGCGGGCCAGGCGCTCGATCTCCAGCAGGTCCCCGACCAGCGAGGCCTCCTCGGTCGCCCGCAGCTCGGAGTCCTCGGCCAGCGGCACCTCGTTGTCGGCCAGCGCGCCGTAGACCATCGCGGAGGTGCAGAGCACCACCCGGTGCACCCCGGCGGCCGCGGCCGCCGTCAGCACGGTCTGCGCGCCGCGCACGTTGTAGGCGCTGCGGGCGCGCGGATCCGACTCCATGCCGAAGTCCATCGCCAGGTGCACCACCACGTCCACCCCGGACAACCGCTCGGCCACCGCGGGGTCCCGCACGTCCAGCACCCGCCACTGCACACCCGACACCTCACCGCGCCGGTCGTCCACCGCCAGCACCCTGCGCACGTGCGGCGAAGCGACCAGACGGGCCGCGACCCGCTCGCCGATCACGCCGGCGGCACCGGTGACGGCCACGGTCAGCGGCCGTCCGCCGTAGGCTGGAGGCGGCGACGCCGTGATGTCCGGGGCGTCCTCGTCTCCGGTCAGCCCAGAGCGAACGTCCGAAGGCGGGGAACTCACCGACCATCCTCCACGGTTAGCTTATGTGCGTACGGACGTGTGTCACGTACGTCCATCCTGCCCGAGGCGAAGGCCCGGCGGTGCACCCGGCGCGGGCCTGCCGCACTGGAGCCGCCCACGAGTCCCCCACTCCGCTGGTGCCCCGGGCGGGCAGCACTTCCCGCCACACCCGTATGACGGCCGACCGGATCGAGGACCCCGTGAGCGACCTTCCCTTCGGATTCGGCGTTCCGCCCGAGGAGCCCGAGGACGGCAAGGCCAAGCCCGACAACGAGCAGCAGAAGAAGGACCAGGGCCCCGCAGGCTCCGACCAGAGCGGCGCGCAGCCGTTCGGCTTCGGCGCCGGCAACCCGTTCGGCGCCCTGTTCGGCATGCCCGGCATGCCCGGCGGCGGAGCCCCGGGCGGCCCCGGCGGGGCCGAAAACCCGTTCGCCGCGATGTTCGGCGGCCTCAACCCCAACGACCTCGGCAGCGCGTTCCAGCAGCTCGGGCAGATGCTCTCGTTCGAGGGCGGCCCGGTGAACTGGGACCTCGCCAAGAACATCGCCCGCCAGAGCGTCGTCGCCGAACCCGCCGAGGGCAAGAGCAAGGACCGCTCGGTCAGCGCCGCCGAGCACTCCGCCGTCGCCGAGGCCGTCCGGCTCGCCGACCTGTGGCTCGACGGCGTCACCGAGTTCCCCTCCGGCGCCGCCTCCGCCGTCGCCTGGAGCCGCGCCGAGTGGATCGAGGCCACCCTCCCGGTCTGGAAGGACCTCGTCGACCCGGTCGCCGAGCGGGTCGGCAACGCCATGGGCGGCGTCCTGCCCGAGGAGATGCAGGCCATGGCCGGCCCGCTGATGGGCATGATGCGCTCCATGGGCGGCGCCATGTTCGGCACCCAGATCGGCCAGGCGCTCGGCGCCCTCGCCGGCGAGGTGGTCGGCTCCGCCGACGTCGGCCTGCCGCTCGCCCCGGCCGGCAAGGCCGCACTGCTGCCGCAGAACGTCGCCGAGTTCGGCGAGGGCCTGAACGTGCCCGCCGACGAAGTCCGGCTCTACCTCGCCCTGCGCGAGGCCGCCCACCAGCGGCTCTTCGCCCACGTGCCGTGGCTGCGGGCCCACCTGCTCGGCGCCGTCGAGGCCTACGCCCGCGGCATCAAGGTCGACACCTCCCGGATGGAGGAGCTCGTCGGCCAGCTCGACCCGAACAACCCGGAGGCGCTCCAGGAGGCGCTGGCCGGCGGGCTGCTCCAGCCCGAGGACACCCCCGAGCAGAAGGCCGCGCTCGCCCGCCTGGAGACCGCGCTCGCGCTGCTCGAAGGCTGGGTCGACGCGGTCGTGCACGCCGCCGCCGAACCGCACCTGCCGCAGGCCGGCGCGCTGCGCGAGACCGTCCGCCGCCGCCGCGCCGCCGGCGGGCCCGCCGAGCAGACCTTCGCCACCCTGGTCGGCCTGGAGCTGCGCCCGCGCCGGCTGCGCGACGCCGCCCGGCTGTGGGCGCTGCTCGCCGACGCGCGCGGCATCGAGGGCCGCGACGCGCTCTGGCAGCACCCGGACATGCTGCCCACCGCCGCCGACCTGGACGACCCGGACGCCTTCGTGCACCGGGGCACCGGCGACCTGGAGGGCGGCCTCGACTTCGACGCGATCGACAAGCTGCTCGGCGAGGCCGCCGCGGGCGGCACCGCCGCCAAGCCGGACCTCACCAAGAACGACGGGCCGGCGAAGAGCGACGAGCCGAAGCAAGACGGCGACGGCACCGACGGAAAGGGCGAGCCCACCGCATGACGGCCACCGAAACCGGGGCGACGTCCCTGCACGCGGACGCCGTGCACACCCTGACCGGGTGGCGCCCCGCCGACGAGGAGCAGGACCGGCTGCGGCTCGACTACCTGGCGCACCTGGCCGAGCAGCCCGAGGGCCTGTACCGGTCCTGCCTGCCCGCGCACATCACCGCGAGCGCGGCGGTCGTCGACCCGGCGGCCGGGCGGGTGCTGCTCACCCTGCACCCCAAGGTCGGCATCTGGCTGCAGATGGGCGGGCACTGCGAGCCCGACGACCGGGACCTCGCGTCGGCGGCGCTGCGGGAGGCCGTCGAGGAGTCCGGCATCCCCGACCTGGCCCTGCTGGAGGTGGACGGCGTCCCGGTGCCGGCCAAGCTGGACCGGCACCTGGTCCGCTGCACCGGCAAGGACCGGCCGGAGAACACCCACCTGGACGTCCAGTACATCGCGGTGGCCCCGGCCGGTGCGCAGGCGCTGATCAGCGAGGAGTCGCTGGACCTGCGCTGGTTCGACTACGACCGGCTGCCGGAGCTGACCGACCACTCGGTGCGGGACCTGGTGGCACGGGCCCGCCGGCTGACCAGCTGAGGTGAAACCCGAAGAGGGGGGGGGGGGCGCGAAGGGCCCGCCCCCCCCCGATTTGTTGCCCCCGGCGGGTAAGGGGGGGTGTAAAACCACCCCCCCGGACACCCCCCC
>NZ_JBHXTQ010000055.1:55412-57928 GCF_042677305.1 Kitasatospora sp. NPDC127121
CCGCCACCCTGCTGCTCACCCCCGTCGCCGACTTCCTCCTCGCCCCGGAGGGCGTCCGCCCGACGGCCCCCCCCCCCCCCCCCCCCCCCACCGCCCCAGCGGCCGGGGGCCCCACCCCCCCCCCCCCCCCTCTTTTCGTTCCCCGCGTCGTTCTCGGCGTCTTTCTCCTCGCCGCCCTCTTCACCGCCGCCTCCCGGCCGGGCGTCAAGCCGTCAGCCGCAGGAACAGGCCGGATCGGCATCCCGGTCGGCGTGCCGGGCGCCGGGGATGTGCGGCAGCCGGGCCGCCGAGACCACGCCCTCCAGGTAGCCGCGGGCCCGCTCGGTCCGGGGGTAGGCCTCCAGCAGGGCCCAGAACGCCGGACCGTGGTCCGGCACCAGCAGGTGGGCGAGCTCGTGCAGCAGCACGTAGTCGAGGACGTACTCCGGCATGCCCTGCAGACGGTGGGAGAGGCGGATCGTCCCCTCGCTGGGGGTGCACGAGCCCCAGCGCGAGTTCTGGTTGGTGACCCAGCGGACCTGGGCGGGCCGGGCACGATCGCCCAGGTAGGCGGCCGACAGCCCGCGGGCCCGGTCCATCAGCGCGTCGTCGCCGAGGATCCGGCGGCTCTCCTGGGCTGCGAGCTTCTCCAGCATCTGCGCGACCCAGCGCTGCTCCTCGGCGTGCGACATCCGGGCCGGGATCAGCACGATCGTGCGGTCGCCCTCGCGGTAGGCCGAGACGGTGCGGCTGCGGCGGGCGCTGCGGCGCACTTCCACCCGGCCGCGGTCGTGCGGATCCGGTGGCGCGGCGGCGGGTGGGTGCTGCGGCGACGCGGGCCTCGCCTGCTGATCCTGGTCCCGACGCCCACGCGTGCCGGGCGCCGCCACTTGCGACCCGGACGCTGCACGGGCACGCCGACGCGACGCCGGTGGATGGGAGTCCCGCTCGGCTGCCATGGCACACGACGTTACCCGGTACCACGGACAGAAGTCCGGTGCCGTGGCCGAAATCTTTCGTGGAGTGATCGGGAACGAAAAGTCGACGGCGGGTGTCCGGAAACTGGCGCCGGAGCGGATGGACAGTTATCCACAGGGTCTGCGAACAGATGATGTGATCATGAGCCCGAGCCTGTGGATAACTTTGCGCACGACGTCGGCGCGATGGGGCATGCTGCGGTCAGCCGTCCGGAAACGATCGGAAGGGAGATCGCCGTGCGCCTCGTACTGAAGCCCGCCCTGTCCCGCAGCTGGCGGGACTCCGACACCCTGCAGTTCGGGACCATCACCCGCTACGCCGGGGTGCTCGGCCAGGCCGACAAGACCCTCTGCGACTTCCTCGGCCTGGTCGACGGGACCAGGGAGCGCCCCGAACTACTGGAGGCCGGCGAGCAGCTCGGCCTGGGCCGGGAGCCCGCCGACGCACTGCTGACCGACCTGGAGGAGACCGGGTTACTGGACGACGCGGAGGCGACCGGCACCGCGCTGGCCCGCTTCCCCCAGCCCCACCGGGACCTGCTCGGGCCGGACCTCGCCTCACTGTCCCTGGTCCACTCCGGCCCCGGCGCCGCACCGGCGGTCCTGGCCCGACGGGCCGGCGCCCGGATCGAGGTCCGCGGCGCGGGCCGGGTGGGCGCCGCCGTGGCGGCCGTGCTCTCGGCCGGCGGGGCGGGCACGGTCACCGTGGTGGACGGCGGCCGGGTGCGCCCCGGGGACTGCTCCCCGGCAGGACTGCCGCCGGGGGACGTCGGGCGGCTGCGGTTGACGGCCGCCCGGGAGGCCGTGCAACGGGCGTCGGGCCGACCACTGGTGCCCGTGCCCCGGCGAAAGCCCGACGGGCCGCCGCCCGACCTCGTGGTGCTCGCGCCCCGGGACGGGAGCGGGGCGTTCGCCGGCGGGACGTACGAGGCCCGGCTGCTGCTCCGGGCCGGGGTGCCGCACCTGTACGTCGGAGTGGTCGAGGAGTTCGGGGTGGTCGGGCCCCTGGTGCTGCCAGGGGTGTCGGCCTGCGGACACTGCCTGGTCCTGCGCCGGGAGGACGAGGACGCCGCTTGGCCCCGGATCCTGGCCCAGCTGGCGGACGGCGGGCCCGGCCGGGCGCGCACCCCGGCCTGCGACACGGCCCTGGCCACGATGGTGGCCGGCCTGGCGGCACTGCACGTCCAGATCCACCTGGACGGCGGGCGGCCGCCGAGCGTGGACGGGTGGTGCGAGGTATCGGCCGGCGAAGGGATGCCACGACGTCTGCGACTGCGCGGACATCCGGACTGCGGGTGCCTCTGGCAGCCGCAGCCACCGAGGTAAGGAGGAGAGGAACCCGCCGGGCGCAGGCCCGGCCGAGGAGAGGAACCTGCCGGGCGCAGGCCCGGCGGCTGCGAGGCTCGGCAGCCGCCCGGCCCCACGCCACGGCGGCCCGGGCCGGCGCCCGGCCAGGTGAGCCCATGGCCAGGTGAGCCCATGGCCAGGTGAGCCCATGGCCAGGTGAGCCCATGGCCAGGTGAGCCCATGGCCAGGTGAGCCCATGGCCAGGTGAGCCCA
>NZ_JBHXTQ010000056.1:0-38456 GCF_042677305.1 Kitasatospora sp. NPDC127121
GGCCCCGCTCCGGGGAGGGAGCGGGGCCGCCGGGGTCGTGCGGGTCGTGCGGGTTCGTGCGGGGTCAGCCGTTGGTGAGCACCAGCTTGTGCTTGGTGGCCTTCTCGACCGCGTCCGGCGTGTAGGCCCAGGTCAGCAGCTTGCCCTTGAGCCAGAGGTCGGTCTGGTCGTTGTAGTTGTCGTGGAAGGCGTGGCCGGAGGCGCCGCCGACGTTGATCCAGCGCGAGGAGTCGAGGTCGCTCAGGTCGATCACCATCCGCATCGACGGGATCCAGTCCACCTGGTAGCCGGCCGCCGCGTTCCAGCCGGCCGCGTCGACGGCCGCGGAGCCGCCGGAGAGCCGGTACGGGCCGCGGTTGAGCAGCCGGTGGATCACGCCGGAGGCGATCGAGGAATCGTCCGTGCCGAGGGTCTGCTCGCGCAGGGTCAGCTTGTGCAGGCGGCCCCAGCTCCAGGTGGAGATGTCCTTGCTGAGCAGCGAGGTGAGGTCCTGCCGGGCGTCCTTCATCGCCTCCTTGAGCAGGTTGTCCAGGCCCTTCTGCTCCTTGTGCTGGGAGTCGATGTACGTCCACCAGGAGCTGTCCGGCTTGTCCAGCTGCTGCCGGACCACCTCGGTCCAGCGGTCACCGCCGTCCGGCTGGGCCTTGCCCGGGTCGCGGGTGCCGCACTCGGTGACGATCTTGCTGGAGCTGTCCGGCCTGGTCGGGTCGTCCTGCTGGCGGACCAGCAGGCAGTTGCCCTTGGCCCGCAGGTCGGCCGGGAACTTCTGGCCGAAGGCGAGGCTGAGCAGCTGGCGCCAGACGCCGTTGTAGTAGGCGGCGGCGGCCGAGTCGGCGTCCTGGTGGTAGTTCCAGTCCTTCAGCAGGTCCTGGGCCTCGCGCACGTACGGGTCGTCGATCTGCTGCTTGAGCAGCAGCGGGACGAGCGTCTTGGCCATGATGCTGGTGTTGTCCAGCTGCATGGTCTGCATGTCGTCCGGCGAGATCTTGCCGTTGTTCTTGAGCAGGCCCTCGATCTGGTCGGTGATCTCCTTGGCCCGGGTGCCGTACTCCCAGTCCTTGGTGAGCGAGTACTTGTAGCTCGGGTCCACCACGGCCTGGTTGGCGGTGACGATGTAGCCCGCGGACGGGTCCAGGCTGTACGGCAGGGCGGTGAAGGGGATCGAGCCCTTCCACTGGTACGTGGAGTCCCAGCCCGGGGCCGGGTAGCTGCCGTCGCCCTTGCCGCGGATCGGGATGTCGCCGGGGGCCTGGTAGCCGATGTGCTTGGCGTCGGCGTAGACCAGGTTCTGCGCGGGGACGGCGAAGTCCTTGGCGGCGGCCCGGAACTCGTCCCAGTTGCGGGCCCGGTCCAGCTCGAACACCGCGTCCATGGTCTTGCCGGGGTTCAGCGCCGTCCACTGCAGGGCGACGCCGTAGCCGCCGGTGCCGCGGTCGGGGGCGGCGCTGCCGTTGGGGGCGTACTTGCCGACGTTCTGCTGCTCGGTGCTCTGGTCGGAGATGAGCGGGGCGCCGGTCTGGGTGGTGCGGACGGTGATCGTGCGGTCCTCGCCGCCGGCGACCTTGATGGTCTCCTTGCGGAGGTCGAACTTCACGTCCTTGCCGTCGACCTGGTAGGTGTCCGGGCCGGTGACCTTCTCCAGGTAGAGGTCGGTCACGTCGGCGCCGAGGTTGGTGAAGCCCCAGGCGACGTCCTTGTTGTGGCCGATTATCACGCCGGGCATGCCGGCGAAGCTGAAGCCGGAGACGTCGTACTGGCAGGCCGGCGAGCTGGTGCGGCAGTGCAGGCCCATCTGGTACCAGACCGAGGGCAGGCCGGGGCCGAGGTGCGGGTCGTTGGCCAGCAGCGGCTTGCCGGTGGTGGTGTGGGTGCCGGCGACGACCCAGGAGTTGGAGCCGATGCCCTGGCCGGGGCGGCCGAGCAGCTGCGGCATGCCGTCGATCCGGTCGGTGAGGCCCTGGAGCAGCGCCTTGGTGGTGGCCGCGCCCTGGGTGGTGGCGGTGCCGCCGCCGGACGGGGGCGAGCCGTCGGCGGGGCGGTAGTTGTCGCCGGCCACCGTGCCGGTCTTCACGATCGTGCCGTTGCGGGTGTACGGGTAGTCGGGGTACAGCTCGGCGATCTTGTCCGGACCGAAGTCCTGGGCCAGCAGCGAGCGGTCGATCTCCTCCTGGAGGTTCCCGGAGAGGTTCCAGGCCATCGCCTTGAGCCAGGCCACCGAGTCGACCGGGCTCCACTGCTCGGGCTGGTAGTCGCCGTTGACGGCGCCGAGCAGGGCGTACTCCAGCGAGGCCTTCTCGCCGCCGGGGTGCTCGCCGAGCCAGGCGTTCACGCCGTCCGCGTAGGCCTGGAGGTTCTTCTTGGTGTCGGCCGACAGCTTGGTGTCGAACTCCTTCTGCGCCACCTGCCGCCAGCCCATGGTGCGGATGAAGGCGTCGGTGTCGACCTGGCCGTCGCCGAACATCTCGGACAGCCGACCGGCGGTGATGTGCCGCCGGACGTCCATCTCCCAGAAGCGGTCCTGCGCCTGGACGTAGCCCTGGGCGCGGAAGAGGTCCTCGTTGGTGTCGGCGTAGAGCTGCGGGATGCCGTTGGCGTCCCGCTTGACGTCGACCGGCGCGCTCATGCCCGCCACCTTGACGGTGCCGTCGACCTCCGGGAAGGACGCGCGGACCGCGGTGACCCCGCGGTAGCCGCCGTAGCCGACGCCGGCCACCAGCAGCACGACCAGCACGATCACGATCAGACGGGCGCGCCGGAACTTCTTCGAGCGGGGCATCTGGGTCCTTGCGGTCCTGACTTCGGGGCGGGCGGGCGTGTCCAGGGCCGGGGGCCGTGACAGGGCACCACATTAGGCCGAGTCGGCCGAGCGGCGTGCACGGGGGACGCTCACCGTGGGATCGGGGGAGGTCAACGAGGAGGCCTGGAGGCGGCGGTCGGGGGCCCGGGGAGGAAAAGAAACTAAAGATATGGCAAAATGTTAGACTGAGTAACGATCCGCAACAGGAGCATTGACGCCTTCTTAACGGGTCGCACCCTCCAGCACCACCAGACACCCCGCCCGCCCCTGCCTGCACGAGGTGCCACTGCGTGAACATCGACCACCTGAACCAGCTCCTCCTCGAGTTCTCCGTGATCCTGCTGGTCGCGGTGGTCGCCGTGCGGATATCCACCCGCTCAGGGCTACCGAGCCTGCTGATCTACCTCGGGATCGGCGTCGCCCTGGGCCAGAACGGCATCGGCGTCTCCTTCAACAACGCCGAGCTGACCCAGGTGCTCGGCTACGCGGCGCTCGTGGTGATCCTCGCCGAGGGCGGCCTCAAGACCAGCTGGCGCGAGGTCAGACCCGTGATGCCGGCCGCCACCGTGCTCGCCACCGTCGGCGTCGGGGTCAGCGTGTTCGTCACCGCGGCCGGCGCGCACTGGCTGGTCGGCCTGGACTGGCGGACCTCGATGCTGCTCGGCGCGATCGTCTCCTCCACCGACGCCGCCGCCGTCTTCTCCGTCCTGCGCATGGTCCCGCTGCCGCACCGGCTCACCGGCCTGCTGGAGGCCGAGTCCGGCTTCAACGACGCGCCCGTGGTCATCCTGGTCGTCGCCTTCGCCACCACCGGCGAGCTGGACTCCTGGTACGTCCTGGTCGGCACGATCATCGCCGAGCTGGCGATCGGCGCGGCGGTCGGCTTCGCGGTCGGCAAGCTCGGCGCGTACGGGATCAAGCACGTCGCGCTGCCCTCCTCCGGCCTGTACCCGATCGCCGTGATGGCGCTGACCGTGCTCGCCTACGCGGGCGGCGCGCTGCTGCACGGCTCCGGCTTCCTCGCCGTCTACATCTGCGCGGTGATCCTCGGCAACGCCAAGCTGCCGCACGGCCCGGCCGTCCGGGGCTTCGCCGACGGCCTGGCCTGGATCGGGCAGATCGGCATGTTCGTGCTGCTCGGCCTGCTCTGCACGCCCGAGACCATGGGCTCCGCGGTGGTCCCCGCGCTGGTGATCGGCGGCGTGCTGGTCTTCCTGGCCCGGCCGCTGTCCGTGGTGCTGACGCTGACCCCGTTCAAGGTGCCGGGCCGGGAACAGGCGCTGCTCAGCTGGGCCGGACTGCGCGGGGCGGTGCCCATCGTGCTGGCGACCATCCCGCTGGTGTCGGGCGCGCCGAAGGCCCAGGACGTCTTCAACATCGTCTTCATCCTGGTCGTCGTCTTCACCCTGCTCCAGGGCCCGACCCTGCCCTGGGTGGCCAAGCAGCTGCGGATCGGCGAGGGCTCGATGGGCCAGGACCTCGACATCGAGTCCGCCCCGCTGGAGAAGCTGCACGGGCACCTGCTGTCGGTCACGCTCTCCCCCGGCTCCCGGATGTCCGGCGTGGAGGTCAGCGAGCTGCGGCTGCCCAAGGGGGCCGCCGTCACCCTGGTGGTGCGGGAGGGCAGCTCCTTCGTGCCGGACAAGGCGACGGTGCTGCGCGGCGGGGACGAACTGCTGGTGGTCACCACCGACGAGGTCGGCGAGGCGGCCGAGCGGCGGCTGCGGGCCGTGGACAAGGGCGGCAAGCTCGCGGGGTGGCTGCACGGGCGGTGAGCCCGGCGGGTGGGCGGCGGGTGGTGACCGGAAGACCGGAAGGCCTCACCCGCTGTTCACCTTCGATGGGCAGGACAATTTTGGACGTGCCTTGTAGTCTGGGGATTCGCGCGACATCTACGCGCGTATATGTATGATGGTCAGATCACACCCAGCATCTGCCTGAAGCAGAGTTGGCGCGACCGTTCGGCGGCCGCGGTCCGGACCTCGGCCACCACGCCGGTCCGGCCCGGTATCTACCCCGGTCGACGCGCGAGAGGACGACTCTCGGCGCCGTCGGGGCCACCCCATGCCCTGCCGCGCTACCAGGCAGCAGGAAGGACCGACCGTGACGGCCCGCCGAACGGTCGACGACCCCGCGGACACCGCGACCCCGCGTGACACCGCCAACGCCACCCCCGCCGACGGCACCGCCGGTGCCGTCGACACCCCCGCCCCCGTGCGGGTCGGGTACGGCGCACTGCTGCGCACGCCCGGCGCCTGGACGTTCCTGGCACCGGCGTTCCTCGCGCGGCTGCCGTACGCGATGCTCAGCATGGGCATCCTGCTGCTCGTCAAGGACACCCACGGCTCGTACGGCACCGCGAGCACCGTCGCGGCCGTCGCCGCCGTCGCCCAGGCCCTGATCGGCCCGCAGACCGGCCGGCTCGCCGACCGGTACGGCCAGACCGCCGTCCTCGTCCCGACCGTCGTGGTGCACGCCGCCTCGGTCGGCGCGCTGATCGCGCTGGCGCTCGGCCACGCACCGGCCTGGAGCCTGTTCCTGGCCGCCGTCCCGGCCGGCGCGAGCGTTCCGCAGATCGGCGCCATGGTCCGGGCCCGCTGGATCGCCGAGTTCACCGCGGACGGCGCGTCCGCCTCGTCCGCGGCCAAGGTGGGCACCGCGTTCGCCTTCGAGTCCGTGACGGACGAGTTCACCTTCGTGATCGGCCCGATCCTGGCCACCGCCGTCGCCACCACGGTCAGCCCCTCGGCCGGGCTGATCGCCGAGGCCACGCTGACCCTCGTCGGCGGCCTGGCCTTCGCCGCCCAGCGGCGCACCGCGCCCGCCCGGGCGCTGCCCCAGCCCGGCGTGCGACGCGCCTCCGCGCTCGCCTCCCCCGGCGTCCGGCTGCTGGCCGGGGCCTTCCTCGGGGTGGGCGCCGTGTTCGGCGGCATGCAGGTCTCGGTGAACGCCTTCGCCGACTCGGTCGGGCAGCACGGCGCCGCCGGCACCGTGTACGGGATCTTCGCCGGCGGCTCGATGGTGGCCGGCGTGCTGTACGGCGTGATCGCCTGGCGGCGGTCCGTGCAGCAACGGATGGTCATGAGCTACGCCCTGCTGGTGCTGGGCTGCTCCACGCTGTGGGCGATGCCCAACCTGGTCGCGCTCGCCGCCGCCGGACTGGTCTGCGGCCTGGCCATCGCGCCGACCCTGATCAGCGGCTACACCCTGGTCGAGACCCTCGTCGCGGACGGCGCCAAGACCGAGGCGTTCACCTGGCTGACCGGCGCCATCGGCCTCGGCCTGGCGGTCGGCCAGATGATCGCCGGGCAGCTGATCGACGGCCACGGGCCGTCCAGCGGGTTCCTGGTGCCGGTGGCCGGCGCCGGCCTGGGCCTGATCGCGCTGGTGTCGCTGCGGCACCTGCTGACCGCGCCGAGCGGGCCTGGTCAGGTCGTCGCGGCCGCACCGGAGCTCGGCGCCGCGGCGCAGCTGGTGGGCGCGGCCAAGGGCTGAGCGGGCACGCGGTGGCGCACCGCGCGAAGCCGTGGGCGGCGCGCGGTGGAAGCCGCGCGGATCCGCGGTGGAGAAGTGTGCGCGGCTCGGCCACGGCTCATCTCACATCGGAGTCGCTGGACTGATTCAGCGGAATGCCGCATCATTGACCATCGTTAGCACTCATCAGGCGAGAGTGCCAGGAGGAAGACAAGTGCCCACGTACCAGTACCAGTGCACCGAGTGCGGCAACGGCCTGGAGGCGGTGCAGAAGTTCACCGACGAGGCGCTGACCACGTGCCCCGACTGCCAGGGACGGCTCCGCAAGGTCTTCTCGGCCGTGGGCGTCGTGTTCAAGGGCTCGGGCTTCTACCGCACCGACAGCCGCTCGTCCTCCAGCAGCACGGTGGGCGCAGGCTCCTCCGGTAGCTCCTCGGCGGCGTCGTCCGGCTCGACCCCGGCGTCGTCCTCGACGTCGTCGACGTCCTCGTCCTCCGGTTCTTCGAGCTCTTCCAGCTCCTCCAGCCCGGCTCCGGCCGCGAGCTGAGCTCGGCGCCGGACGCACACAGCGCATCGACAAGGCCCGCCACCCCGCGTTCTCCGCGGGGCGGCGGGCCTTCGTCGTCCCTGCTCGCTGTCACCACTCGCCGCCCCGGTTCGTCAGCCCCGGCGGGCCGGATGCACTCGTGCGGGTGTACGAATTCATCCACAGGGCCCGAGTTGTCCACAGGCTGCGGATAACGGCTTTCCGGGGCGGGGCGCGGCGCACATCGTAGGGGTCGCCGGAGAACGACCGGCCCGCACAGGGGCGGCCCCCCACGACCTCGGTGGTGACCATGACGACGATGAGCCTCTCCGTACCGCTGCCCGCACCCGCCGTACCGCCCCGGCGGGAGGTGCCGTGCTTCCCGCCGATCCGGCGCGGGGCCGGCGGGTGGCACCGCTGGCGGCACGCCGTACGGCGCCGGGCCGGGGTGCCCGCGCTGGTGCTGCTCGCGGTGGCCGCGGCGCTCGCGGTCGGGCCCGCACGGGCCGGGCTGCCGTCGCCGCCGGGCGGCCCGGTGGGCCGGACGGGTTGTCAATCCGGACCAACGGAAGATCACCCGTAACCGGGCAACGACTTCGTCGTTCACGGCGGCATGAAAGGCTTCAAGGAATTCCTGCTGCGTGGAAACGTCGTCGAACTCGCCGTCGCCGTCGTCATCGGCGCGGCCTTCACCAACATCGTCAACGCCTTCGTCAAGGGCGTCATCAATCCGATCGTCGGCGTCTTCGGAACGAAGGACCTGGCGTCCTACAGCTCCTGCCTCAAGGGGCCCTGCGAGCTGAACGCCACCGGCGAGGTCACGTCCGGGATCCTCATCCTGTGGGGATCGGTGCTCAGCGCCCTGCTGCAGTTCCTGATCACGGCGGCCGTCGTCTACTTCGTCCTGATCGTGCCCATGAACAGGCTGGCCGCCAGGCGGAAGAGCACCGCCGAGACGCTGGCGGAGGCCGAGGCCAAGGAGGTCCAACTGCTCACCGAGATCCGCGACGCGCTGGTCGCCCCGCAGCGCTGAGCGCCGCGCCTCAGTCCCCGTGGTGCGGCGGGCGCTGGCTCAGGTACCAGTCCAGCCCCCGCCCACCGCTCTCCCCCGCCCCGGGGCGCTCACCCCAGCCGGTGTCGGTGTCGTCCCGGGACTGCTGGTCCAGCGGGTCCCGGAAGACCAGCCGGGCCTTCGGCGCCGCCGGCCGCTCCTCCCGTCCCTGCTGCTCCCCCTGTCCCTGCTCCCGCGCCTGCCCCTGCCCCTGCTCGCTCACCCTGCTCACTTCCGCTTCCCGTCGACTGCCGTCCGGATCGTCCTGTCCCTCCAGCCTAAGAGCCCCGCGGAACACCCCGGGCCCTGGTGCGGAGTGCTCCGCACCAGGGCCCGGGGCGGGGATGGAGCCGCAGGCAGTTGCTCGGGTTCTCAGGCGGCCTCGAAGCCCGCGTGGTCGGCGATCTTCTTCAGCTCGGCCAGCGCGTGCTTCTCGATCTGGCGGATCCGCTCGCGGGTGAGGCCGTGCTGCTTGCCCACCTCGGTGAGGGTGCGCTCGCGGCCGTCCTCCATCCCGTAGCGGGAGCGGATGATCGAGGCCGTGCGGTCGTCCAGCCGCCCGATCAGGCCGTCCAGCTCCTCGCGGCGGAGCATGACCATCACGGCGTCCTCGGGGGACGTCGCCCCGGTGTCCTCGACCAGGTCGCCGAACTGGGTCTCGCCCTCGTCGTCGACCGCCATGTTGAGGCTGACCGGGTCGCGGGCCCAGTCCAGCACGTCCTTGATCCGGGCCTCGGTGGTGTCCAGCTCGGCCGCGATCTCGGCCGGCTCGGCCTCCCGGCCCAGCTCCTTGGACTTCTCCCGCTGCACCCGCCGGATCCGCCCCAGCTCCTCGACCAGGTGCACGGGCAGCCGGATGGTGCGGGACTGGTCGGCGATCGACCGGGTGATCGCCTGCCGGATCCACCAGGTGGCATAGGTGGAGAACTTGAAACCCTTGGCGTAGTCGAACTTCTCGACGGCGCGCACCAGGCCGGCGTTGCCCTCCTGGATGAGGTCCAGCAGCGGAAGGCCGCTGCGCGGGTACCGGCGGGCGACCGCCACCACGAGCCGGAGGTTCGAACGGATGAAGACGTCCTTGGCGCGCTCGGCGTCCTCGGCTATCGCCTCCAGTTCCTCGCGCTTCACGCCGTCGGGGAACACGCCCTGCTCCAGCAGGTGCTGGGCGTACACGCCGGCCTCGATCCGCAGTGAGAGCTCGACCTCCTCGGCGGCATCGAGCAGGGGTGTCCTGGCGATCTCGTCGAGGTACATACCGACCAGGTCGCGGTCGGCCTCAAGGTTGGTCGGGCGGGCCGCGCGAGTCCGGTCGGCCCTGTCGCGAACGACGGCACGGGTGGCCATGCTTGCTCCCTTTGCTGGAATTGCCGAGGTCTGCCTGCCTGCCCCCCGAGAGGGCAAGAAATGCGGGCCCCGCGGGGCTCACACGTAACGATCCAACGAACAGAATCCGGACAACATTCCCAAGTTACTCAGATTCTTCCCCGTGATGCAGTATGCTGCCGGTTTTCACCCCGGCTATGGACACTAGGTGACCGGTCGAGCACCTTCGGTGTCGTTTTCGCGACTGCTTTTGAGCACTTCCGTCACGCCCCGCACACGCGCCCGCCGCCCCGCCGGCCGCCATACAGGGTGAAACCCGCGAACGGGCACGCGCGTTCCCGCGCACCCCCGCCTTCCATCCCCGCCTTCCATCCCCGCCTTCCACTGGCGCCCGCCCCCGGCGTACGCAGGTTCTCCCCACAAACGATGCCGAATCGCTATCACCCGTGGTCCTGATCGGCCCGGGACACTGGGAAGGTGTCAGCCATGCACCTGACCAACAGCTCGACCACCGTCACTGCGCGTCACCGCCGCCTCTTGCGGGATTCGGCGCTCGCGGTGGTCTGTGCCGCGCTGTTCGGCCTCCTGGCCGCCCTGGTGACCCGGCACTGGCATCCGCTGGAACAGCTCGACCAGAGCTGGATCGGCGAACTGCACACCTTCGCCCGGCAGCACCGGATCTGGACCGCCTCGGTGCAGACGCTCTCCGACATCGGCGGCACGGTCACGATGCGCACCCTGCTCGGCATCGCGGCCGTCTGGCTGTGGCTGATCGGCGCCCGGGTCCTGGCCGGCTGGGTGGCCGCCCAGACCCTGGTCGGCTGGGGCGGCCAGTGGGCGCTGAAGCTGGCCGTCGGCCGCCAACGCCCCTCCTTCACCGACCCGGTCTCGCACGCCGGCGGCCCGGCCTTCCCCTCCGGGCACGCCATGGCCTCAGCGATCACCTGCGCGGTGCTGGTCGGCCTGGTCTGGTACCGGGTCCGTCGACGCGGACGGATCGCCGCCTGCGCGGTGGCGGCGGCGACGGTACTGACCATCGGCTGGACCAGGATCGCCCTCGGGGTCCACTGGCCGAGCGACGTGGTCGCCGGCTGGCTGGCCGCCGGGTTCGTGCTGGGCGCCGTGACCGCCGTCGTCGAACTCTGGCGACCGGGCGCGCTGGCCCGCGACGTACGGCGGGTCAACTGGCGTACCCGGCCGAGGGTCCAGCGGATCACCGTGCCGTCGGTCCGGTCGCCGCGCGGCACCGATCCACTGGGCGACGCCGCCACCGACCACCCGGACGAGGCCGTCCACTGAGACCACCGGCATCCGCGTACGGTCGTCCGGGGCCGCCCAGGGCCGGTACAGGGCCGCCCGGGGCTGCCCGAAGCCGTCCGCTAGCGTGACGGCCATGTCTCCCGACCCGGCCCCCACCACCGCCCTCCGTCACCCCGAGCGCCCACTGCGGATCGCCACCGTCCAGGCCCAGGCCGTGGCCGGCGACATACCCGCCAACGCCGCCCAGGCCGCCGAGTTGGTCCGCGAGGCCGCCGCGGCCGGCGCCCGCCTGGTGCTGTTCGCCGAGAAGTTCCTCTCCGGCTACGAGCCCGAGCTGATCCGCACCGACCCGCTCAAGTGCGCCGTCCAGCCCGGCGATCCGCGCCTCGCGCCGATCGCCGAGGCCTGCCGCGAGACCGGCACCGCCGCGATCGTCGGCGCCGCCGCGCAGGTGGGCGACGAGCTGCGGGTCTCCGCCTTCGTCCTCGGCCCGGACGGCGGCCTCGTCACCCGCTACGACAAGCAGCACCTGTTCAAGGCCGAACGCGACTACTACCGTCCCGGGGCTGCCGGTTGCACCCTGGAGCTGGACGGCTGGCGGCTCGGCCTCGGCGTCTGCTACGACTCGGGTTTCCCCGAGCACGCCCGCGCCGCCGCACTCGACGGCTGCCACGCCTACCTGGTCGGCGCGCTGTTCAGCGTCGGCCACGGCCACCACGAGTCCCGCACCTGGTTCCCCGCCCGCGCGCTCGACAACACCCTCTACACGGTGCTCGCCAACCACATCGGCCACACCGGCGGTTGGCACACCTGCGGTGGCAGCGCGGTGTGGGCCCCGGACGGCCGGCTGCTCGCCGAGGCGGGCGAGGACCGGCGCGAACTCGTCGTCGTCGACCTCGACCCGGCCGTCCTGCGCGCCGCCCGGGAGAGCGAGACCATGCTCGCCGACCTGGCCGCCGCCAACGCCCGCCCGGCCGCCCCGCGCGCGCTCTTTGCCCTGGTCTGAGCCGGTCGACCTCCGTGCCCGGCCGCTCCGGGCAGGCGGGGTGGCCCGGCCGCTCCGAGCCGAGTGCGCTGGCCGGTCAGGCGGTCCGCATCGCGTCCACCACGGTCATCCGGCCGACCCGACGGGCTGGCAGGACGGCGGCGGCGAGCCCGGTCAGGACGGTCAGCCCGAGTGCGGCCAGCACCAGCACCACCGGCGGGCCGCCGACCGTCCCCACCGTGGAGGTGAGCGAACGCGCGGCCGCCCAGCCGTAGCCGACGCCCAGTCCGGTGCCGACCAACGCCCCGGCCAGCGACAGCAGCACCGCCTCCAGGGTGAGCATCCGGCGCAGCTGCCGCCGGGACATCCCGATGGCGCGCAGCATGCCGATCTCGCGGGCGCGTTCGCTGACGCTGAGCATCAGAGTAGCCGCGACGCCGAGCCCGGCGATGGCGACCGAGAAGGACAGCAGGGTCATGCTGACGGTCGTCATCCGGTCCAGCAGCAACCGCAGCGTCTCCGCCTGCGCGCCGGTGTCGGTGACGGCCACCTCCGGGTGGTCGGCGAGCGCCCGGTCCAGCGCCCGGCGGGCGGTCGACCGGTCCTCGCCCGCGCCCGGGCTGATCCAGACCGTGGTGACGGCCGCGCCGGGGGCGAGCCGGTCCAGGGTCGCGGGGGTCACCAGCAGCGTCGCACCGGTCTGCAGGGTGAGCGGCAGGCTGCTGCGTCCGGGTTCGACCCGCAGGTCGGTGCCGGGCCCGCCCGCCGGGCCCCCGACCCGGCGCACCCCGCCGCCGCCGAGACCGCTCAGCGCGGCGCCGTCGGCGAGCGCCCCGGCCTGGTCGACGCCGTCCGCCGAGGGGTTGAGCCGGGCCAGGTCGGCGGCCGCGACCAGGGTGGGCCGGCCGTCGAGTTCGACGGTGGCCGAGCGGACCGGCGTGACGGCGAGCCCGCGCTGCGCACCGAGCGCGGTGACCGTCCCGGCGGGCAGCGCGCCGCCCCCAGTGACGACCGCCGAGAAGACCCCGGGCTGGCGCGCGGACACCGCCGGCACCAGGGAGTTGGAGGTGATCTCCAGCGCGGTGACCGCGCCGACCATCACGGTCACGCCGAGCAGCAGCGCCGAGCCGGTCGCCCCGGTGCGGCCCGGGTTGAGCCGCAGCTGCTGGGTGGCGAGCCGCCCGGCCGTCCCACCGAGCCGCCGGGCCGGGCCGCCCAGCACGCCGACGACGGCGGGCAGCAGCCGGTCGGCGAGCCGCAGCACGCCGAAGAAGCTGACGATCGCGCCGACGGTGACCGCGAGCAGCGACAGCGGCGGCGGGGCCACCGCGCCGGCCACCAGCAGCGCCGTCCCCGCGCACAGCAGCACCGCCGTCCACACCGCCGCCCGGGCCTTGGCCGCCCCGCCGACCGGCCCGTGCGTGCCGCCGAGCGCGGCCACCGGCGGCACCGCCGCCGCGGCCTTCGCCGGGCCGCGGACGGCCAGCAGGGTGAGCAGCACGCCGAACAGCCCGGCCAGCGCGCAGGTCAGCGGGGCCGGCGCCAGCGAGAGGTGCACCGGGCCGAGGTCGAGCGTGCCGACGACCACCGTCCCCGCCGCGCACAGGCCGACCCCCAGCAGCACGCCCGCCGCCGAGGCTCCCGTCCCGAGCAGCAGCCCCTGGCGGCGGATCAGCCGGCGCAGCTGCCGCCGGTCGGCGCCCACGCAGCGCAGCAGGGCGAGTTGGCGGGTCCGCTGGGCCAGCACCACCGTGAAGGTGTTGCCGACCACCATCCGCGCCACCGCGAGCGCGATCAGCACGAAGGAGAGCGCGGCGATCAGCACCACCCCGTAGAGGGTCCGGCTCTGCCGGGTCGCCTCGGTGACGGAGGCGTCTCGGGTGCGCACCTCGACGCCGTCGCCGAGGACGGCGCGCAGCGCCTCGACGGTCCGGGCCCGCGAGGCGTCCGGCCGGACCCGGACGTCCAGCTGGGCGGTGGTGACGCCGGTCGCGTACTGGGCGACCGCACCGGCCGGGACGCCGACGATCGGGCGCCCGGCGAGGCTGGGCGCGCCCCGGCCGTCCAGGACGCCCGCCAGCCGGGCGGTGGCGGCGGAGCCGTCGGCCCGGGCCAGCCGCACCTCGGCCCCGGGGGCGGCGTCGAGCCGGTGCGCGGTGTCGGCGTCGAGCAGCACCTCGCCGGGCCCGGCCGGCCAGTGGCCGCCGGTGAGCAACTGCCAGCGCAGCGCCGGGTCGTCGGCGACCGCGCTGACCGCGGCGGTCTGGTCGAGCGGGCGCCCGTCGGCCGTCAGCACCGATCCCTTGCCGACCAGTCGCGGCGCCACCCCGGCCACCCCGGCCGTCCGCCGGGCCCGCTCGGCGGCGGCGTCCAGCCCACCGCCGGCGGCGGTCCTGGTCACCTGCACGTCGCCGGGCCCGACCTCGGCGGCCGCGGTCTGGCTGAAGGAGTCCACCAGCGCCCCGCTGCCGCTGACCGAGGCGATCAGGAAGGCCACCCCCAGCGCGATCGCGGCCCCGCTCAGGAGCAGCTGCCGCAGTTGCCCGCGCAGCTCGGCCACGGTGTATCGGTACGTCGTCATCGCTCCCCGGCTCGTCCGCCCTGACCAGGCACGACGCACTGGCAGGGGCCTCACCGAGCCTAGGGTCCGCACCCGCCCCGGCCCGTCAGCACGAGGTCTCCTCGATGATCACTCCGAGGACGGACGGCCGACCGCGCCCCCTCCTCCCCGAGAGGTACGCCGCCCCCGACCCGGCCCGGCCCCGGAAACGCCGTAGGCCCCCCGCCCTGGTGGGCGGGGGGCCTACGGCGACACACGCGTCTCTGGTGCCCCAGGCAGGATTCGAACCTGCGACACCGGCTTTAGGAGAGCCGTGCTCTATCCCCTGAGCTACTGAGGCGGGGCCCGTCTGCGACAAGGCCGTCCACAGCCTACCGGATCGGGGGTGGGGTGGGTGTGGCGGTTGGGGGTGCGGGTGCCGACGAGGGGTCAGGGCGGGTCAAGTAGCCTGCCGGAAAAGTGTTCGACCGCCTTGCCACGCCATGCGAAGGAGACGAAGGACCCGATGAGACCTGCTGGGCACCCGGTGGTGCGACTGCTGGGGCAGGTGTGGGTGTGGCCCGCGGTGGTGATGCTGGCGGTGGGCGGGTACCGGCTGGGGACGCCGGAGCTGTGGCGGGACGAGATGGCGACCTGGACGGTGGCCACCCGGTCGTTGGGCGACCTGCTCCGGCTGCTCCAGCACGTGGACGCCAGCAACGGGGCGTACTACCTGCTGATGCACGGCTGGACGGCGGTGTTCGGCGACTCCGTTGTGGCGCTGCGAATACCCTCCGTGCTGGCGATGGCGGGGGCGGCCGCGTTCGTGGCGCTGACCGCCGAGCGGCTGTTCGGCAACCGGGTGGCGGCGGTCGGTGCGGGGCTGCTGTTCGCGGTGCCGCCGGAGGTGTCGCGGTACGCGCAGGAGGCGCGCGCGTACGCGCTGGTGACCTTCGCGATCACGGCGGCCACCTGGTTCCTGGTGCGGGCGCTGGAGCGGCCGACGTGGCGGCGGTGGGCGCCGTACTGCGCGGCGATGGCGGTGGCCGGCGCCGGGCATCTGATCTCGTTCAGCACGGTGGCCGGGCAGGCCGCGCTGGTGCTGCTGCACCTGTGGCGCACGCGCGGGGCGGCGGAGCGGCGGCTGCTGTGGCAGTACCCGGTGGCGGTGGGGGTGGCGGCGGTGCCGGTGCTGCCGGTGGTGCTGCTGGGCAGCCGGCAGTCGGACCGGCAGCTGGGCTGGATCGAGAAGCCGAACCTCGGGGGCCTGGTGCACTTCGGCCAGCACCTTTTCGGCTCGCACACGGTGTTCTACGCCTTCGTCCTGCTGGCGCTGCCGGTGCTGCTGCTGCCGGGCCGGCGGGTGCAGGCCGGGCAGGCGCTGCTGCTCGCGGGGCTGCCGGTGGTGGGCGTGTGGGTGGTGTCGCAGGGCGGCACCTCGTACTTCATCGAGCGGTACCTGCTGTTCACGGTGCCCGCGTGGGCGGTGCTGGCCGGGGGCGGGGTCGGCGCGGTGTACGGCGTCGCGGCGGCCTGGGCGAAACGTTTCCGTGCTCCGGGACCGGCCAGGGCGGCGGTGGGACTGCTGGCGCTGGGACTGCTCGCCGTCCCGGCCGTGGCCGCCCTGCCGAAGCAGCCCGCAGTGCGCTACGTGGGCTCGCACAACGGGTCGGAGGAGCCGTTCCGGGCGGCGGCCGGGGTGATCGCCGCGGGCTACCGGTCCGGGGACGGGATGGCGGCCCCGCTGGGCAACCAGGCCTGGGCGATGGTGTGGCCGGGCGTCAGCTACTACCTGCCGTCGGACGTCCACCCGTACCCGGTGTTCGTCGCGCAGAGCGCCGACGACGCGGAGGAGCTGTCGCCGACGCCGTGCCCGCAGCCGGAGGCCTGCCTGGGGCAGGCGGCGCGGATCTGGCTGCTGGTCCTCGGGGACACCGAGGACCCGCTGACCACCATGCCGGAGGACCAGGCGCAGGCTCTCCGCACGCAGTACGGGGCGCCCGACCAGGTCACGCCGCTCGGCGGGTTCACGGTCGCGCTGCTCGACCGCGACAACTGACGAGCGGGACCCGGAGCGCGGGGCGGCTGACGAGCACCCACCCGGAGCGCGCGGCGACTGACGGGACGGCCCTGGAACACGCGACGGCTGACGAGCATCACCCGGAACACACGGGAACACGACGGAGGGGAAGCCGGGCGAACCGGCTCCCCCTCCGTCGTCGCGGTCTCAGAGCGTGCGCATCAGCCGGGACTGGATGGACGGCGGGTTCAGGTCGGACTGGAGGGCCACCGGGACCTCCGTCTTGTCGTCGCCCGCGCCCACCCGCAGCAGGCCGACCTCCTGGCCGGCCTTCGCGGTGTGGCCGAGCTTGGCCGCGTCCAGGGTGACCGTGCCGGTGATGCCCGGGAAGCCGGCCACCACGAGGTCCTTGGTCGCGACGACCTGGACCTTGCCGCCGAGGCCGTCGTCCACGGTGCCGACGACGTCGCCCTTCTTCACCACGGTCTGGCCCGTCAGGCCGCCCTGCGCGGCCTGGATCTGCTTGCCGCTGACCTTGAGCACGGTCGGCAGGATGCCGTCGCCGGGGTTGGGCGAGGTGGCCTGCTGGCCCAGGGTGACGCCGATGATCAGCCGCTTCACACCGCCGATCTCCTTGTAGGCGGCCCACATCAGGCAGCCGCCGGCCGGGGTGCTGGAGCCGGTCTTGACGCCGATGACCCCGGTCTTCGGGTTGATCAGGTTGTTGGTGTTGGAGATCTTCACGTTGTTGAGGCTGGTCTCCGGGGTGGAGACGATCTGCCGGAAGATCTCGTCCTGCATGACCTGCTCGGCCAGCTTCAGCTGGTCCTTGGCGGTGGACTTGGTGTCCGCGAGGAAGCCCGCCGGGTCGGCGTAGGTGGTGTTGGTCATGCCGAACTTGGCCGACGTCTCGTTCATCAGCTTGACGAACGCTTCCTCGGAGCCGGAGTGGAAGCGGGCGAGCAACCGGGCCACGTTGTTGGCCGAGGGCAGCATCAGCAGTTCCAGCGCCTGGTACTCGGTGAGCACCTGGCCCTCGGTGAGGGTGACCCGGGACTCGTCGACGTTGCCGGACTCCTGCGCGGCCTGCTTGTCCACGGTGATCTTCGGGCCGCTCTCCCCCTTCTTCAGCGGGAACTTCTGCAGGATCAGGTAGGCGTTCATCACCTTGGTGACGCTGGCGATCGCGGACGGCGTCTCCTGCCCGGAGCTGCCGAGGCTGCCGACGCCGACCACCTCGGCGGCGGACTGGCCCTTGGCCGGCCAGGCGAGGTCGAGCGGGTCGCCGGCGAAGCTGAAGCTGCCCGCGGCGGACATCCGCACCTTGGCGTCCGGCAGCGGGCGCAGCAGCTGGGCCACCACCGCCGCACCGAGCACCACGGCGAGGAAGGCCGTCCAGATGGTGATCCGCTTGAGCGCGCGGCGCAGCGGCGAGACCGGGCGCGCGTTGAGGGTCGCCAGGACCTCCATCGCCTCGGCGGTGTTCTCCGGCGCGGGCGGCGGCTCCGGGAGGGGCAGCGGCTCGGGCTTCGGCAGCGGCGGGACGGGCGGCACCGGCCGCGGGTCGGGGGTGGGCAGCGGCTCGGGGGCCGGGGTGGGGCCGGGCACGGGGGCGGGGGCCGGCTTAGGCAGCGGCTCCGGACCGGGCTGCGGCTCGGGTTCGGGGAGGGGCTTGGGCGCCGGGTGCGGCTCGGGCACCGGCTCCGGGAGCGGGGAGGGCTCGGGCACCGGGGTCGGTGCCGGGGGCTCCGGCACGGTGCCGGACGCGGAGGCGGAGGCCATGGCGGCGCGCGGAAGCCTGGGGTCCTCCGGCGCCTCGGGCTTGGCCGGCTCGGCTGCCGCCTCGTCGGGTTCGTCGCTCTCGGGCGCGGCGGGCGTGGCGGCCTCGGCGGGCGCGGCGGCCTCGGGCGTGTCGCCCTCGGAGGCGGCCTTCTCGCCGGCCTCCCCCGCCCCCTTCTCCGCGTCCTTCTCCGCGGCCTTCTCCGCGGCCTTCTCCGCGGCCTTCTCCGCGGCCTTCTCCGCACTCCCCGCCACGGCTCCCACGCCCGCCGCAGCCGTCCGCATCGTGAGACGCGGGTCGGTTCCGGTCGGCCGCCCGGCCGCCTTCTCCTCGCCGTCGGCGGCCGTCGCAGCCTCCGCCTCCTCGGCCTCAACCTCGGAACTTCCGCCATCGGCGGGCTTGGTCAGCTCCTCGGGCAGCCGCAGCGCGGTGGTCGCACTGTCCACCGGCAGCCGCAGCATCGTGGTCTTGCTGTCCACATCCCGGACACGGAGCTGTACGGTCGAGCCGCGCTTGGCCCCCGCCGCCGGCGCGTCGCCGGGGCCGGTCCCGGCCTCCCGGGTGCCGTTCGGGTTGCCGTCCGGAGCACCGTCCGGGTCCGGGCCCGCGCCGGCGGCCGTCCCGGTCCGCTCGCGTTCGCGCTCCTGCGCCCGCTCGCCGTCCCTCAGCACCCTGTCGGGGGACTCGCCCACGTATCCCAGCCTCCTCAACGCCCGGCGGGGCACCGGCAGACCCGATTTCGGGAAGCCGACGCCCCGCCCCGTGTACCTGTACAGTCTCCGCCACCGCCGGCCGATCCGGCTGCGCACACCCCGCCCGACCGGCGCTTATTGCCGTCGCACGGGCGTACTGCGGTCTGTTCACCGGTCAGACGCCGGGCCCGCGGCCCCTGGTTCCCCGCCTCCACCGCAAGGTCACGATTCGGAGGCGTACTCGACAAGCCCGTGTGAGAGGCGTCACCCTGTCTCTCATCCACGCGGGGAGGCTTGGATGGGCAAGAGCCGCAGAACTGTTCCCGAGGAACTCTTGCTGCTCGCTTTGGACCCGACCACGGGTACCACGGCGCAGCCGCAGACCCTCGACCTCGGACTCGCCGGGGCCCAGCTCGTCGAGCTGTCCCTGGCCGGACGGATCGTACCGGAGGGAGACCGGATCGCTGTCGTGCTCGCACGGCCGACCGGCGACCCGACCTTGGACCACGCACTGGAACTGCTGCGCCGACGCGGCAGTCCGGTCCGCGCGGCGCACTGGATCGGCGGGCCCCGGCTGGGGCTGCGGCAGACCTACCTGGCGCACCTGGAGCGCTGCGGCATGGTCACGGCCGTGCCGGGCCAGGTGTGCGGGGTGCTGCCGACGACCCGTTATCAGGCGTCGGACGACTGCACCAACGCCGCGATCAAACAGCGGCTGGACACCGCCATCCGCACCGGCGTGCCGCCGGACCCGCGGACGGCCGCACTGGCGGCCCTGGCCCATTCCGTGGGCCTGGGCAAGCACCTGTATCCGGGCAACGAGGGCCGGTCCTCGCGGTCGCGGCTGCGCGACCTGATCCGGTACGACCCGCTGGGCGGGATGGTCGCGCACGCCGTGATGGACGTGCAGAACGGCCTGCCGGCGCAGCAGAACCGTTCTTCCCAGGGTTCCGGGGCCGGGACCGGCGCCGGGCGTTCCGGCGCCCGCGCGGCCGGCCGGGGCTCCGGTCGGGTCACCGCCTCACGGGTCGGCGTCCGCTGACCGGGACCGCCCGGGCGCGCGGGACGCCGCACCGATCGCCGTACGGCCTGCGCGGCACGTGCGGCCCGCACCGCCCGTACGGCCCGTGACAGCGGGCACGACGGCACGACGGGGCACGGCGGGCCCGGCGGCACCCCCGACGGCGCGCGCCGCCCCGTTCACGCCGCCCGACGGCGCTGAGCAACGGCGCTGAAGGACCCGACGCACCACCGAAGCAGCACCCGCACCACCAGGAGCACGGAGGGGCGGTCGCCCCGCGACGGAAGTCGCCCGGCGACCGCCCCTCTGCCGTCCCCGAAGGCCCTCCGAGGCCCGTCCGGGGAGCCCGGCGGTCCTGCCTTCGCACGTGCCACTGGCACCTGCGCCGCCGGGGAGCACATCCTTAGCCCGTACCGGTTCGAGCCGCTGAGCCGCATTACCACTCGAAGGCCCTCGCCGTCTCACAGAAGTGCTTTTCCGACGATCTGTTCTACTGCGCTGCTGTGATTCCCTGACGCCGACGTGGCCCAAGGTGACATGCTGCTCCAAGTCAGGGGGGTTGGTCCCAATGTCCGAAGTGTTCCGAGGGCTGCCGATCCAACGATCACCAGAGGTCCGGCCGGAGGTCGATGTGTCGACGAGCATCAATCCCACCGTGCGCCGTCGGCGCCTGGGCTCGGAGCTGCGAAAACTCCGCGAGGGCCTCGGGATGACGGCGGAGGAGGTGGCGGGCCGGCTGATGGTCTCCCAGTCGAAGATCAGCCGACTGGAGAACGGCCGCCGCAGCATCAGCCAGCGCGACGTGCGCGACCTCTGCGACGTCTATCTCGTGAACGACGAGCAGATGCGCGCCAGCCTCATGGAGATGGCCAAGGAGTCGCGCCAGCGCGGCTGGTGGCACGACTTCAACGACATGCCGACCCCGTACAGCGTCTACATCGGGCTGGAGGCCGAGGCCTCCTCGATCCGCGCGTACGAATCCTCCTTCGTCCCGGGCCTGTTGCAGACCGAGCAGTACGCGCAGGCCGTCGTGGAGGGCACCCAGCCGGACACCGACGCGCTCGCCGTGCAGCGCCGGGTGCAGGTCCGGATGAAGCGCCAGGACCGCATCCGGGGCGAGAACCAGCTCGGCAGCCTGTGGACCGTCATAGACGAGGCGGTGCTGCGCCGCGAGGTCGGCAGTCGCGAGGTGATGGCCGAGCAGCTCAAGCACATGATGGAGCTGAGCCAGCACCCGAACATCACCATCCAGGTGATCCCGTTCTCGGCCGGCGCCCACCCCGGTATGACCGGGACATTCTCCCTGCTGGAGTTCCCCGAGTCAGCCGATTCCACGGTTGTCTACTTCGAAGGGGTGACGAGCGATCTCTACCTGGAGAAGGAGGCGGACGTGCGCCGCTATACCGGTCTGTACGACTACCTGCGTGCGGCGGCACTCGGCGTGGCGGAGAGCCGGACACTGATAGCTGAGATTGAAGAGGGATACCACTGATGAGCACCACCTCCGAGCACGGAACCCGCTGGCGGAAGAGCAGCCACAGCGGCGGCAACGGAGCCTGCGTGGAGATCACCACGCCGGCCACGGGGGCGGTGGCGGTACGGGACTCCAAGGACCCTCATGGGCCTCAGCTGCGCTTCTCCGCCGAGGCCTGGACCGCGTTCGCGAGTGCTGCGGCCACCGGGGTGTTCGGCCGCCACTGACCTTGCGGCGGCGGCCGCCGACCCGGCCCCGCGCCCCCGGTGCGAATCCGAGCTCGGACCAGTTGCCCGTAGCAGTGGCCTTCGCCCTCGCCGGCGGCCGACACTACGGGCAACTGTCGTTCCCGCCCGAACTGCCTTCCCGCCGAGCCTTTCCGCCCGAACCGCCTTGCCGCCCGAACTTCGCTTCCCGCCCGGACCGTTCAGCGCACCACCGGGTACCGCTCGGACCAGGTCAGCCCCTCCGGGGTGCGCGGATCGTGCAGTTCGGTGCCGTGCATCAGCTCCAGCACGAAGTCGTCGGCGAGTTCGAGGATGGCGCCCCGCCCCTCCAGCCCGGCCACCAGCCCCGACGGCAGCGCGGTGTCACCGTGCAGCACCCCGAGCAGGCTCCCGCAGACCGCGCCGGTGGAGTCGCTGTCCCCGGAGTGGTTGACGGCGAGCAGCAGGCCCGAGCGCACGTCGTGCGCGACCAGCGCGCAGTAGACCCCGATCGCCAGCGCCTCCTCGGCGACCCAGCCCTCCCCCAGCGCCTCCACCCGGTCGGCGGACGGTTCGCCGGCCCGGACCGCGTCCAGCGCGGCCCGCAGCGCGGCGGTGGTCTCCTCGTGCGCCTGCCGCTCGGAGAGCAGCGCCAGGGCGAGGTGGACGCCCTCCTCCAGGGTGCCGCCGCGGGCCACGCTCTGGACGATCACCGCGAGCGCGCCCGCCGCGAGGTAGCCGGTGGGGTGGCCGTGGGTGAGCACCGCGCACTCCACCGCGAGTTGGAAGACCAGGCCCGGCTCCCAGCTGGTGAGCAGGCCGAACGGCGCCGCCCGCACGACCGTGCCGCAGGCCTTGGAGTGCGGGTTCTTGGGCCGCTCCACGGTGCCGAGGTACTCGGCGTCGGCCCCGGTCAGGGCGGACAGGCAGCCCTGGCCGGGGGCGCGCTGGGCGTACAGCCACTCCTCGCGGCCGAGCCAGCCGAGGTCGGGGCGGCGCTCGTCGGGGCCCCAGTCGCGCTGGGTGGCGGCCCAGCGCAGGTAGGCCAGGTGCAGGTCGGTGGGCGGGTGCCAGCTGCCGGTGTCGCGCCGGATGTGGGCGCGGATCAGGCCGTCGACGGTGAACAGGGTGAGCTGGGTGTCGTCGGTGACGGCGCCGGTGCGCCCGTACGCGGGGACGTAGCCGGTGACGCCCTGCGGGCCGTGCTGGGCCCGGATCTTCTCCAGCTGCTCGAACTCGACGCCGGCGCCGAGCGCGTCGCCGATGGCACCGCCGAGCAGACAGCCCCGCACCCGGCTGCGGAAGTCCTGCTGCTGGGCGCGTGACCACAGTGGCATCACGACGGGGCGCCTTTCCTCGGGGCAGGGGGCTGCGCGACGCACGGCCGCGGCGCGCGCCCTGGCACTGTATTCGAAGACCCGAGCGAATCAAGGGCGTCCCTCATGCTCCGGTTCCCCCGGCCCCGGCCGCCGTACGGGCGGCAGCGGGGCCGGGGGGACCGGCAGGCCCAGGCCGGGGGAACCGGCAGACCGGGGCCGGGGGAACCGGGAGGCCGGTGGCGGGATCAGTCCAGGACCGGCAGCAGCTCCGGCAGGTGCCCGTCCGAGGCCAGCGCCGCGGCCCGGCGCTCGGCCGACACCTCGCCGTAGGTGGTGGTGCGCTGGCGGTGCGGGCGGCCCGCCGCCTCGGCGATCGCCTGGAGGTCGCGCACCGACTTGTAACTCCCGTACGCCGAGCCGGCCATCCGCGAGATGGTCTCCTCCATCAGCGTGCCGCCCAGGTCGTTGGCGCCCGAGCGGAGCATCTCGGCGGCGCCCTCCGCGCCCAGCTTGACCCAGCTGGTCTGGATGTTGGGGATGTGCGGGTGCAGCAGCAGCCGGGCCATCGCGATCACCGCGCGGTTGTCCCGGGCGGTCGGGCCGGGCCGGGCGATGCCGGCCAGGTAGACCGGCGCGTTGGTGTGGATGAACGGCAGGGTCACGAACTCGGTGAAGCCGCCGGTGCCGTTGGCCTCCAGGGAGCGCTGCTGGATCTCGGCGAGCAGCCGCAGGTGCCCGAGCCAGTGCTTCGGGGTGTCCACGTGCCCGTACATCATGGTGGACGAGGAGCGGATGCCCAGTTCGTGCGCGGTGGTGACCACTTCGACCCAGGTGGCGGCCGGCAGCTTGCCCTTGGTGAGCACCCAGCGGACCTCGTCGTCCAGGATCTCGGCCGCCGTGCCCGGGATGCTGTCCAGGCCGTTCTCCTTGGCCCGCTGGAGCCAGTCGCGGATGGACAGCCCGGTGCGGGTCGCGCCGTTGACCACCTCCATCGGCGAGAAGGCGTGCACGTGGATGCCGGGCACCCGCTCCTTCACCGCGCGGGCGATGTCGAAGTAGGCGGTGCCGGGCAGGTCCGGGTGGATGCCGCCCTGCATGCAGACCTCGGTGGCGCCGACCTCCCAGGCCTGCGCGGCCCGGTCGGCGACCTGCTCCAGCGACAGGGTGTAGGCGTCGGCGTCGGTGCGGCGCTGGGCGAACGCGCAGAAGCGGCAGCCGGTGTAGCAGACGTTGGTGAAGTTGATGTTCCGGGTGACGCAGTAGGTGACGTCCTCCCCGACGGTGTCCCGGCGGACGTCGTCGGCGATCCGGCAGAGCGCGTCCAGGGCCGGGCCGTCCGCGTGGAACAGCGCCAGCGCCTGGTCGTCGGTGAGCCGCGTCGGGTCGTCGGCGGCCACCGCCAGCGCCTCGCGCAGGTCGCCGACCAGCCGCTCGGGCGCGCCCTCGGCGAGCACCTGCTCGCGCAGCACCTCCCAGTCGCCGTAGACGTCCTCGAAGTCGGCCCGGCGGTCGCCGGTGCGGCCGTCGGTGTCGATGGTGGCGTGCAGGTCGGTCCGCCCGTACGAGACGGGCAGGTCCTCGGGCTCCTGCCAGGGCAGGCCGCGGACCACCGCGTCCGGGTTCGCCAGCCCGGTCTCCGGGTCGGCGAGGGCGCGCACGTGCGGCAGCACCCGCGGGTCCAGCCAGGGCTCGCCGCGCCGCACGTACTCGGGGTAGACGGCGAGGCGTTCGCGCAGTTCGAAGCCGGCGGCCGCGGAGCGCTCGGCGAGCCGCTCGATCTGCGGCCACGGGCGTTCGGGGTTGACGTGGTCGGGGGTGAGCGGGGAGACGCCGCCCCAGTCGTCGACGCCGGCCGCGATCAGCCGCCCGTACTCGCCGTCCACCAGGTTCGGCGGCGCTTGCAGGCAGGCCGCCGGGCCCATCACGTGCCGGGCCACCGCCACGGTGGCGACCAGCTCGTCCAGTTCGGCGTCGGGCATGCCGCGCATCGCCGTGTCCGGCTTGGCGCGGAAGTTCTGCAGGATCAGCTCCTGGACGCCGTGGTAGGCCCGGGAGACCTTGCGCAGCGCGAACAGCGACTCCGCGCGCTCCTGGTACGTCTCGCCGATGCCGATCAGCAGGCCGCTGGTGAAGGGGACGGAGCTGCGCCCGGCGTCCTCCAGCACCCGCAGCCGGACGGCCGGTTCCTTGTCCGGCGAGCCGAAGTGCGGGCCGCCGGGCTCGCTCCACAGCCGGGTGGCGGTGGTCTCCAGCATCATGCCCATGGAGGCGGAGACGGGCTTGAGCCGCTGGAAGTCCGTCCAGCCGAGCACCCCGGGGTTGAGGTGCGGGAGCAGGCCGGTCTCCTCCAGGATGCGGATCGACATCGCCCGCACGTAGGCGATGGTGTCGTCGTACCCGTGCGCGTCGAGCCACTCGCGGGCCTCGGGCCAGCGGTCCTCGGGCTTGTCGCCGAGGGTGATCAGGGCTTCCTTGCAGCCGAGTTCGGCGCCGCGCCGGGCGATGTCCAGCACCTCGTCGGGGGACATGAACATCCCGTGGCCGGCCCGGCGCAGCTTGCCGGGGACGGTGACGAAGGTGCAGTAGTGGCACTTGTCGCGGCAGAGCCGGGTGAGCGGGATGAAGACGCTCTTGGAGTAGGTGATGACGCCGGGCCGCCCGGCCGCCGCCAGCCCCGCGTCGCGGACCCGGGCGGCGCTCGCACACAGGTCGTTCAGGTCCTCACCTCTGGCCTGGAGCAGCACCGCGGTCTCGGTGACGTCCAGGGCGACGCCGTCCCGGGCGCGGCGCAGGGCGCGCCGCATCGCGTTAGCGGTCGGGGGGTTGCTTGCGTCCATGGCGGTTCCGTCCATGGCGCGACCCTACGCCAGGTCTCGTACGTTCGGAGTAGCCAACCCTGAGGGCGTCTCAGGGTCGATGTACCCGTGAGGTTTACCCCGAACTGGACCCGCAGGGCGATGACGGGGGCGGGGTGCGGGCCTCTAATGGAAGGGCACAGCCAATCGCTCGTGTTCGTAGAGGAGTTGAGGACGCCATGACCAATGACACGGCGGCGGGGGACAACGTGGACGGCGGCGTGCCGTACCGCTCACGGCGGCGCATGCTGGTGCGGGCCGGGGTACCGCTGACGGTGGCCGCGGTGATCGCCGCCGGGGTCGGGCTGGTGCCCGCGCTGGCGGCCGACGCCCCGCCCGACCTTCCCTCGCTGACGCCGGAGCAGCTGGTGGCCAAGGTGCTCGGCTCCGACGCGCAGGCCCTCTCCGGCACGGTGTCCGTCTCCACCGACCTCGGCCTGCCCAGCCAGCTGCTGGGCGCCGCGGCCGGCGGGCTCGGCGCGGCGGCCGGGCGCGGCGGCGGCCAGGGATCCTCCTCGGCCGACCCGCAGGCCAAGCTGCTCGGCCTGCTCGGCGGCGACCAGACGCTGCGGGTCGCGGTGGACGGCCCGGACCGCCAGCGGGTCGACCTGCTGGAGGACATGGCCGGCTACACCGTCGTCCACAACGGCGACCAGGCCTGGGCCTGGGACAGTTCGACCAACACCGCCGTACGCCTGACCGGCCAGGCGGCCGCCCAGCACTCCGACACGGCCGGCAAGCACGCCGGGGCGCCGCTGACCGGGGTGCCGACGACCCCGCAGGAGGCCGCCCGGCAGTTCCTGACCGCGAGCGCGGACACCACGTCGGTCACCGTGGCTGGCACCGCCAACGTGGCCGGGCAGAAGGCGTACCAGCTGAGCGTCAAGCCCGCGCAGTCCGGTTCGACCGTCGCCGAGGTCCGGATCGCGGTCGCCGCCGACAACGGGGTGCCGCTCTCGGTGGTGGTCAAGGGCGTCGACGGCTCCACCGTGCTGGACGTCCACTTCACCGACGTGTCCTTCGCCAAGCCGGCCGCCAAGACCTTCGACTTCACCGTGCCCAAGGGCGCCAAGGTGACGGAGCACAAGGCCGACGAGGGCGCCAAGGGTGAGGTGCCGCAGGGTTTCGCGCCCAAGGGTTCCGCGCCGCAGGGTTCCGCGCCCGGGGGCAAGGCCGGTCGGGACGCCTCGGGCCAGGACCACGGCGGCGTGAACGTGATCGGCGAGGGCTGGACGACCGTGGTCTCGGCGCAGCTGCCCGTCGGCGCCGTCGACGTGCCGCAGGACGGCGGCAAGGGCGGCAAGCACGGCGGCCGGGGCGCGGCGCTGAACCCGCAGGCGCTGGTGAAGTCGCTCGGCAAGCCGGTCGGCGGCGGCACGCTGATCAGCACCAAGGTGGTGAACGTCCTGGTCACCGACGACGGCCGGGTGTTCGCCGGCGCGGTGACCCTGCCGGTGCTCCAGCACGCCGCCGGGGTGAACTGACGGATGACGAAGGCTCCCGTAACGGGGGACGTTACGGAGTCGGCCGTGGGTCCGGGCGCCGAGCAGCGCCCGGGCCCCGCGCCTTCCACCTCCTCCTCCCCCTCCTCCCCCGGGCCCGACGACGTGATCAGGACCCGCGGCCTGACCAAGCGCTTCCGGGGCGGCCAGCTCGCCGTAGACGGCCTGGACCTGAGCGTGCCGCGCGGCTCCGTCTTCGGCTTCCTCGGCCCGAACGGCTCCGGCAAGACCACCACCATCCGGATGCTGATGGGCCTGATCGCCCCCACCTCCGGCGTGGCCACCGTCCTCGGCGAGCCGATGCCGCAGTCCGTCGCCTCCGTGCTGCCCCGGGTGGGCGCGCTGATCGAGGGCCCGGCGCTGTACGGCTTCCTCTCCGGGCGGGACAACCTGGTGCGGTTCGACGCCGCCGACCCGACCGCCGACCCCCGTACCCGGCGCCTGCGCGTCGAGACGGCGTTGGAACGGGTCGGGCTGAGCGCCGCGGCGGCCAAGAAGGCCCGCGCGTACTCGCTGGGCATGAAGCAGCGGCTCGGCCTGGCGTCGGCGCTGCTCCAGCCGCGCGAGTTGCTGGTGCTGGACGAGCCCACCAACGGGCTGGACCCGCAGGGCATGCGCGAGATCCGGGCGCTGGTGCGGGAGGTCGCGGCGGAGGGGACCACGGTGTTCCTCTCCTCGCACCTGCTGGACGAGATCGAGCAGGTCTGCACGCACGCGGCGGTGATGTCCCGGGGCCGGCTGGTGGTGCAGGGCACCGTCGCCGAACTGGCCGCCCGCGCGCAGGGCCGGCTGGTGGTCCGCACGCCGGACGTGGCGCACGCCGTGGAGGTGCTGGCGGCCCACCGGGTCGGCTCCCTGCTGCCCGGCGACGGGCGGGTGGACGGCGATCTCGCCGCGCTCGGCGCGCTCGGCTCCCCGGCCGAGGAGGCGTTGCCGAAGCTGTGCGCGGCGCTGGTCGAGGCCGGGGTGCGGGTGCACGGGTTCGGGCTGGAGCGGGGCACGTTGGAGGACGCCTTCGTGGCGCTGACCGGGGAGGGCTTCGATGTCGCAGGCTGAGCTGTCGCGGGCTGAGATGTCACAGGCCGGGACGCTGCCGGTCCGGGCCGGGCGGAGGCCGCAGACGGCGGCCGGGTTCCTGGCGCTGTTCCGCAACGAACTGCACCTGACCTTCCGCCGGATGCGCACCAAGGTGCTGCTGGGGATCCTGGCGGTGCTGCCGATCCTGATCGGCGTGGTCGTCAAGCTCAACACGGGCAGCCCGCACGAGGGCGGCGGCGGGGTGAACTTCATCGCGCAGACCACCCAGAACGGCCTGTTCCTGGTCTTCACCGCCCTCGCGGTCGCGCTGCCGGTGTTCCTGCCGATGACGGTCGGCGTGGTCGCCGGGGACTCGGTCGCCGGCGAGGCGGCCACCGGGACGCTGCGCTACCTGCTGGTCGCCCCGGCCGGGCGCACCCGGCTGCTGGCCGCCAAGTTCACCGCCGGGCTGGTGTTCTGCCTGGCCGCGACCGTGGCGGTCGCGGCGGCGGCGCTGGCCACCGGCGCCGCGCTGTTCCCGCTCGGCGAGGTGACGCTGATCTCCGGCGACACCATCGGCTTCGGCGACGCGCTGCTGCGGGCGGTGCTCGTGGCCGGGGTGGTGGCGGCCTCGCTGGCGGGGCTGGTGGCGATCGGGCTGTTCGTCTCCACGCTCACCGGCAGCGGCATCGCGGCGATGGCCGCGACCGTCGGGCTGGTGGTCACCGTGCAGATCCTGGACGCCTTCCCGCAGTTGGACGCCGTCAGGCCGTTCCTGTTCACCCATTACTGGCTCAGCTTCGCGGACCTTCTGCGCCAGCCGATGTACTGGGACGGCGTGTGGAAGGACCTCGGCCTCCAGGCCGCCTACGTCGCCGTGTTCGGCGCGGCGGCCTGGTCCCGCTTCACCAGCCGGGACATCAGCGTCTGACCGCCGCGTCGGCGGGGGCGGATCAGAAGGGGCGGATCAGCGGGGGCGGATCAGCGCCTGACGGCCGCCTTCGCGGGGGCGGGTTGCGGCACGGCCGCGGCCCGCCCCGCGCGGTCGGCCCGCACCTGGCGCAGCGCGTCCCAGGTGAGCACCGCGAGCGCCAGCCAGACCAGGCCGAAGCCGGCCCAGCGGGCGGGCGGCATCGACTCGTGGAACACCGCCACGCCGATCAGGAACTGGAACACCGGCGCCAGGTACTGCAGCAGCCCGAGCACGGTCAGCGGCACCCGCACGGCCGCCGCGCCGAAGAACAGCAGCGGGATCGCGGTGATCACCCCGCTGAGCAGCAGCAGCCCGGAGTGCCCCCAGCCGTACGAGCCGGCCACCGTGTGGCCGAAGGTGCCGCGCCCGCTGACCTCCAGGTAGACCAGGTAGCCGAGCGCGAACGGGAACATGAAGGCGCTCTCCGCCGCCAGGCTCTCCAGCCCGCTCAGCCCGACCTTCTTCTTCAGCAGCCCGTACGTGGCGAAGGAGAGCGCCAGGGTGAGCGCGATCCACGGCAGCCGCCCGTACGCGACGCTGAGCACCGCGACGGCGGCCGCGCCGACGCCGACCGCCGCCCACTGCGCCGTCCGCAGCCGCTCCTTGAGCACCAGGACACCGAAACCGATGGTGACCAGCGGGTTGATGAAGTAGCCGAGGCTGGTCTCGACGACGTGCCCGGCGTTGACGCCCCAGATGTAGACGCCCCAGTTGATCGAGATCACCGTGGCCGCGCCGGCCAGCATGGCGAGCCGGCGGGGCTGGCGCAGCAGCGGGCGTATCCAGCTCCAGTGCCGCTGGGCGATCAGCAGCAGCACCACGGCGACCAGGGACCAGACCATCCGGTTGGCCAGGATGTCGTCGGCGGCGCCGGGCTCCAGCAGTGGCCAGAACAGGGGGAAGAGGCCCCAGATGCCGTAGGCCGCGACGCCGTACCAGAGGCCTCGACCGCTGTCCTGCTGGGTTGTCTGTGGCATGGCCGCCTGCCCTCCGCGCGCGTGTGTCGAGGTGACGGTAGCTGGCGGAGGGGCAGGCTGTCATCTCCGTTTCCGCATTTTGGTCATGACATCGCTGACCTCGGGAAACGCGGGGCTCATCGCCGGCCCGGAGCGCCTCAGGCCTGGAGCGCGGTGCGGACCGACTCGGCCAGCGGGACGGTCGGGCGGCCGATCAGCCGGGCCAGGTCACCCGGGGTGCCGGCCAGCTCGCCGCGGGCGATGCCCGCGTCCACGTCCACCAGCACCTCGGCGAAGCCCTCCGGCAGGCCCGCGCCGACCAGCGCCGCGAGGTGCTCCGCCGGCGCCACGTCCTGGTGCGCGACCGGCTGCCCGGAGACCAGCGCCAGCTCGGCCGCCAGCTCCGCCAGGCTCCACGCGGCGTCGCCGCTCAGCTCGTACACCCGGCCCTCGTGGCCCTCGCCGAGGAGGACGGCGACCGCCGCGTCCGCGTAGTCCTTGCGCGGGGCGGTGGCCACCCGGCCGTCCCCGGCGCTGCCGAGCACCACGCCGCGCGCGACCGTGCCGGCCGCGTCGCCCAGGTAGTTCTCGGTGTACCAGCCGTTGCGCAGCAGGACGGACGGCAGGCCGGACTCGCGGATCAGCTCCTCCGTCGCCTTGTGCTCGTCGGCCAGCCGGAAGGTCGCCGCGCCCGGCGCGCTGGTGTAGGCGAACAGCGCGACGTCGGCCGCACGGGCCGCGTCGACCACCGCGCGGTGCTGCGGGATCCGGCGGCCGACCTCGCTGCCCGAGATCAGCAGCACCCGGTCGCCGGCCGCGAAGGCGCCGGCCAGGGACGCCGGGTCGTCGTAGTCGACCACGCGGACGGCCACCCCGCGCGCGGCCAGGTCGGCGGCCTTCTCGGCGGAGCGGACGGCGACCGCCACCTCGCTCGCGGGGACGGCGGCCAGCAGGCCCTCGACGACGAGACGGCCGAGCTGGCCGGTGGCACCGGTGACGACGTACATGGGGATGCTCCTCGGGTGGGTTTGGGCCTCGATGGGGTTCCTGCCTCGAAACTCACCCTAGGGACTGCACTAACCTTTCGAAAGTACGCACTTCAAAGTACGGTACTGACATGAAGGTAATGGCAGGACAGTCATGAAGACCCTGGAGGAAGGCCGCCCGGCCGTCCCGGTGCGCGAGCTGCCGCCGGCCGACGTGTTCGACCGCATGTGCCCGTCCCGGGGCGTGCTGGAGCACGTCACCAGCCGCTGGGGCGTCCTCGTGCTCGGCGCGCTGCGCGAGCGCGGCTACCGCTTCAGCGAACTGCGCCGCCGGGTCTCCGGCGTCAGCGAGAAGATGCTCGCGCAGACCCTGCAGACGCTGGAACGCGACGGCTTCGTGCACCGCGAGGCCCACCCGGTGATCCCGCCCCGGGTCGACTACAGCCTCACCCCGCTCGGCCGGGAGGCCGCCGAGCTGGTCGCCGCCCTCGCGCACTGGTCCGAGCAGCGGGTCCCCGCCGTCGAGGCCGCCCGCGCGGAGTACGACGCCCGGCCTAGCGCTCGCTGATCAGGGCCGCCAGCCCGTCCAGCACGCGGGCCAGGCCGAAGGCGTACGCGTGGTCCGGGTCGTACGCGCCGCCGTGCGCCTCGCCGGCGGCGGCGCCCACCCGGGCCGCGACCGGGTAGCGCTCGGCGTCGAAGACCTTGGCGAGCAGCTCGGCGTTGGCGGCCCACCACTGCGCGTCGGTCATCGCGCTGTCCTGCCGGGCGGCGCGCTCGTCGGCGGCCATCCGGGCGCAGGTCTGGACGAAGCCCAGCAGGTGGGTGAGCGCCGCGTCCAGCTCGACGTCGGGCAGGCCGGTGCCCTCGAAGGCGCGCAGCTCGTACTCGTACTTGGCCATCAGGCCCGGGCCGAGCGGCGGTCGGCTGGTGGGGACCGCCGAGACCCACGGGTGGGCGCGGTGCAGCGCCCGGTTGTCGTCGGCGACGGCGGTGACCCTGGCCCGCCAGCCGTCGTCGGCGGGGGCGCTGCGCGGCGTCGTCGCGTAGACGGTGTCCAGCATCAGGTCGAGCAGTTCGGCCTTGCCGGGGACGTAGGTGTACAGCGCCATCGGGGACAGCCCGAGCTCCTGCGCCACCCGGCGCATGGTGACGGCGTCCACGCCCTCGGCGTCGGCCAGGGCGATGGCCACGGCGGCGATCTCGCCGGTCGACCGGGCCTGCCGCGGGCCGCGCCGGCCGGGCTTCTCCTCGGCGGTCAGCCCCCAGAGCAGGGCGAGGGTGCGCGCCGGATCTCCTGCGCTGCTGCGGTCCGTGGCCATGGGGGGATCTTTTCACGGCCCCGCCGACAGCTCGACGGCCCGACGGCCGACAGCTCGACGGACCGACGGCCGGTCGCTCAGCGGTCCGGCGGCCCGGTGCCGGCGTCATACGAGCGCCGGGTGGATCAGCCGCCCGTGGTGGACGAGCGAGGCGGACTGCTTGAGCCGGCTCACCCGGACGCTGATCTCGTAGCCGCGGATGCCCTCGACGTGGGCCAGGCGGCCGGTGAGGTAACGGTAGAAGTCGGGGGTGTCCCGGCAGGCGACCACGGCCATCAGGTTGTGGCGTCCGCTGATCGCGGCGACGAACGCGCACTCGTGGTGGCCGCCGACCTCCTCGCCGACCTGGTGCAGCCGCGGTAGGTCGACCTGCAGCCACAGGGTGGCGTTGAGCCGGTAGCCGAGGCGCTCGGCCAGGGTGTCGACGTCGTACGTGAGCGAGCCGGCTGCCTCCAGTGCCTCCAGGCGACGGGCGACCCGGGGCTTGGACCAGCCGGTGACCTCGGCCAGGTGGGTATGGGTGGCCCGGCCGTCCTCGGCGAGCGCGCGCAGCAGCGGCAGGTCCTGTTCGCCCAGGGGCGTCGACGAGGCCACTGCCGGGGTGGGGTGGCCGGAGGTCAGCCGCCGCACCTGTTCGGGGGTGAGCGAGGCGTCGGGGTCGGTCCAGGGCGCGGTTCCGGGACCGCCGTAGATACGCACGACCAGGTCGACGTTCACGTCCAGGACGGCGCCCGCTCGCGGCAGCTGGCGCAGCAGCAGGTCGTCATGGTCGGTTCCGGCGGGGGACCGGATGATGCAGATGATCTCCGAGCCACCGGAGGCGATGCCGACGTACGCCACCTCGGACCGGCGGGCCAGTGACTGGGCCAGCGGTGCCACCGCATCAGGTCGGCAGCGCAGCCGGACGATCCACTCCGCCTGGCCGTCGGCGTTCAGGTTGCCCAGTCCGACGACGCGCAGCAGGCCGTCCCGCCGCAGGGCGGCGTAGCGGCGCGCCACAGTCTGTTCGGACACGCCGATGACCTCCCCGAGCCGCCGGAACGAGACCCGGGGCGCGCACTGCAAACCGTGGATGATTTTGCGGTCCAGATCATCAGCCATGGAGGAATGGTCCCATCGCCAGACGCCCAGGCGGAGGTTCCGGGACGCTTGGTGGGATCGACTGCGGGTTTCGGGCGCTTCGGGGAGAAGCTGATCGGCGGCTCCACGGGCGGCTGCCGTCGGCCGTCGCCCCCGGGAGCGGGCGCACGCTCCCGGCGGCGCTCCGAGAATGCGGGGCCTCCCCCGCAGCAGCCGAAGGAACGACCCCGTGAACTCCACAACGACGCCGGACCTCAGGGCCGGACGGGCCGCCACGCTCGTCATGGCCTGCCTGGGTGTCTTCGTCGCCTACCTGCCCGTCACCACCGTGTCGGTGAGCCTGCCGGCGATCCAGCGCGCGCTGGGCGCGTCGACCTCCGAACTGTCCTGGGTGTCGGACGCGTTCGTGCTGCCGATGGCCGCGCTGATCCTGACCACCGGCGTCTGGGGCGATGTCCACGGCCGCAAGAAGGTCTTCCAGACCGGCATGGTCTTCTGTGCGCTGGGCGCCGCGATCTCGCTGCTGTCCAGCTCGGTGCAGGCACTGTGGGTCGGGCAGGCGGTCTCCGGCATCGGCGCCGCCGCCCTGCTGCCCACCACACTCACGCTGATCAGCCATGCCGTGCCCGACCACCGCGAGCGGGGCAAGTTCATCGGCTTCTGGGCGATGAGCCTGACGGCCCCGCTCGCCGTCGGCCCGCTGATCGGCGGCGCCCTGCTGGAGCACACCACCTGGCGCTGGATCTTCCTGCTGCCGATACCGCTCTCCGTGGCCCTGCTGGCCGTCGCCGCGTTCCGGCTGCCCGACTCGCGCGCCCCGCACGGCCGCCGGCTCGACTGGCCCGGCCAGATCACCGCCGCCGTCGCCGTCACCGCACTGGTCTACGGCGTCATCGAGGGCGGCGCGGACGGCTTCGACGAACCCGCTGTGATCACCGCGCTGACGCTCGGCGCGGTCGCCGCCGGAGCCTTCTTCCTGGTGGAACTCCGCAGTGCCGGCCCGATGCTGGACCTGGCGCTGTTCCGCAGCCCCGCGTTCACCGCCACCGCGCTGGTGGCCGTGGTCAGCTTCCTCGGCCTGATCGGCTTCTTCTTCGTGCTCAGCCTGTACTTCGGCCTGGTCCAGCACCTGAGCACCATGCAGGCGGCACTGCGGATGGTGCTGGTGTCCGGCACCTCGCTGGTGGCCGGCCTCCCTGTCGGACGGCTGATGCACCGGATCCCGCCGAGGGTGCTGATCACCTCCGGGCTGGTGCTGATCGCCGCCGCGATGTTCGCCATGACCGGCGTCGACGCCCACACCTCCTACGCGGCGCTGACCTGGCGGCTGGTACTGCTCGGACTCGGCATGGGCGCGGTGCTCACCCCGATGACCGCCTCCGCGGTCTCCGCCGTTCCCTTCCACCTGGCCGGGATGGCCGCGGCCGGCAACAACGCGATCCGCCAGGTCGGCGCCGCGCTCGGCCCCGCCGTCCTCGGCGCGCTGCTCACCACCCGTGCCCTGAACGCCCTGCCCGAACAGCTCGCGAACGCCGGCGTCCCGGCCCAGACCGGCGCGCGTGTCCTGGACGCCGCCCGCGAACACGGCCTGGGCGCCGTCGCCGGACTCGACCTCGGCCCCGCCACGGGACAGGCCCTGACCGCGCTGAGCAACTCCTTCCTGGACGGCATGCGGCTGTGCCTGCTGGTCTCCGCCGGCCTCGCCCTGCTGGCCGCGCTGGCCTGCGCCCTGCTGCTGAAGAGCCCGTCGAGCGCGGCACCGAGGGCGGCGGGTCCGGGACGGCCGGTGCCGGAAGCGGAGCAGGCCGCGGTCCCGGTTGCGGTCCCGGTTGCGGCGCAGCCGGCCTGAGGACCCGCCCGGCGATCTTTCCGCGAACCCCGGCGGAGCCCCCAGCCGGTGCGCCGGCCGACCATGATCGATCTCGGCGCCGACCGCTGTACCGATGTTCCCCGAGGCCGGGCTACCGTCTCCCCATGACCAGCGTCCCGACCAGCAACGGCCCGAGTGGCGGCGGCTCGACCGGTGGCAGCCCGAGCGGTGGCGGCTCGACCGGTGGCAGCCCGAGCGGTGGCGGCCCGGACCCGATCCCGGGCACCGACACCCCCGAGACCATCCGCCCCCGCGTCACCTGCCGCCGCTGCCACCGCCCGTTGCACGACCCGGAGTCGCGGATCCTGCGGCTCGGACCGGAGTGCCGCGATCCGGCGGAGCGGGTCACGCGCTTCGACGTCGACCAGGATCCGCTGCCGGGCATCGGGTGACAGGCACCGGGTGACGGGCGTCGCTCGCCGGCCTCTGGTGTAGCGCCCGTCAGGCGCGCCGGAAGAGGCGGCGCAGGAGGCCGGGGCGGGGTTCCGGCTGCTCCTCGATCTGCTTGGCTTCCTGGGCTTCTCGCGCGGCCCCGGCTTCCCTGGCTTCCTGGGCCTCGGCCCGCTCGATCATCCGCCGGGCCAGGTCGAGGTCGGCCCGGGGCAGCCAGGGCGCGGTGAGCGCCAGCGCGGCGAGCGAGCGCAGGACGGTCACCACGCGGGTGCGGCGGGCCCGGGCGCTGTAGTGCAGCCGCTGCCGGAGCCGGTCGGCGATGTCGGCGCGGGTCTCGGGGTGCGTCCAGCCGATCGCGACGAGGGCGAAGCCGGCCGCCTCGACCACCCAGTCCTCGGGTCCGAGCAGCAGGTCGACCAGTACGCGGCGGCGCTCGGAGTCCTCCCACGGCTGGTCGGTGCGGTGGTGGGCGATGCCGAGGCAGGCGAAGACCTGGACGGCCCGCACCCACAGTTCGGGCTGGTGGGCGAGCAGGGCCCGGCCGAGGTCGTCCTCCCGGGGCATCGGCGGGTGGACGAGCGCGCCGAGCAGGTCGTCGAGGGGCAGCCCGGCCAGCCGGACGGCGTGGTCGTAGGCGGCGGGGACGGTCGCCCAGACGATCTCGGCGGTGGCCCGGACGAGTTCGGCGCTGTCCGGCGCGGGCGGGGCGACGGCCGGGCGCGGGTCGGTGCCGTCCCAGGCCCAGATCCGGGTGGCCGGTTCGGCCAGCGGCAGCCGGGGGTCGGGCTCGGCGACGGACTGGTAGGCGACGGTGGAGCGCGGCAGGGCGAGGCGGACGGCCAGCAGGGAGCTGGGCGGTTCCACGGCGGAGGCGCTGCACTCGATCTCGCTGTCGCGGGTGGTGCCGGGGGCGGCGAGCACCTGGTGCAGCACGTTGACGGTCGCCTCGGTGGCGCCGGAGACCATGCCGAGCCAGGGTTCCCGGTGGCTGAGGCGTTCCAGCAGGTCCTGGGCGTACTCGTGGTCGGGGTGGGCGCGGTGGTGGTCGGCCAGGGCGAGCAGGTGGGCGGGGTCGCCGTCGGCGGCGTGCCGCAGGCCGTACCGGGCGGGGGCCGCCTTGGGGTGGTCGGGTTCGGTGGCGAGCACGCGGTCCAGCCAGGGCAGGCCGTCGGCGGGGCGGCCGAGGGCGCCGTACAACTCGGCGACGTCGACGGCGAGGTAGCTGCTGGAGTTGTCCCGCTCCGGTTCGACCCGGGCCAGTTCGGCCTCCCAGACGGCGAGCGCCCGTTCCGGCCGGCCGTGCGCGCGCAGGGCGTTGCCGAGCATCACGGACGGCAGGTAGCCGGGGGCCAGCAGGTGGGCCAGTTCGGCGAGTTCGACGGCGCGGTCGGTGGCGCCGAGGCGGCGGGTGAGGCCGGAGGCCATCGCGAGCAGCAGCGCGTGGTCGCCGTGGCGGGCCACCACGGACTGGACGAAGTCCTCGAACGGCTGGACGGCTCCGGCGAGTTCGGGGGGCAGCGGGTCGGGCAGTCCGCCGCTGGCCCGGGCCACCGCCTGGGCGACGGCGTCCGGGTCGACGAGGGCGGGCAGGTCCTCGCGGGCGAGCCAGGCGGCGTGCGCCCAGGGTCTCGCGGGCTCGTACTGGATCGCGGAGGCGAGCAGGCCGACGGCGGTGTCCCAGTCCCCGGCGGCGGCCTCGACGTGGGCCCGGCAGGCGACGGTGCCCAGGTAGACCTGGCCGTCCAGCGGGAACAGGTCGCGGGCGGCGGCCGGGCCTCCGGCGGCGGCGCACAACTCGGCCAGCGCCTCGTGCAGTTCGGGCAGCTGGGGGTCGGCGAGGATCGCGTCGGCCAGGTGGTCGGCGGCGTGCGGGAGGTCCCCGGAGTCGATCGCCAACCGGGCCACCGCCACCTCGCCCTCCGCCGCCAGCCGCTCGTCACCCTCGTCGTCGGCGTGCCCCATGTGGTCGTCCCCCCGTTCGCGGTGTCTGCCATGTGCGCGGACGAGGCTATCCCGCGTATCTGATGACCGGATGATCAATCTGTCGGTGTGTCGGACGAGCTGGAATTGGCCTGAATCGCGCTCACCTTCTGGGCCGGATACACCCCGAACGAGTGGTTTGGGTGCTGGTCGGCGCCTTTTCCCGGAATCGGCGCACCACGATGTTCCCCGGCGCTTCGCTCCCGAAGCACCCGCCGGAGCACCCCTCGGAGCATCCCGAAGCGCCACCGAAGCGCCCCAGAAGCGCCCCCACCCCGACGACAAGCGAGAAGTGACGATGAAGCTCTCCCGCACCCTGTCCATGGCCGCCTCGGCCGCCGTCCTGAGCACCGTCGCCCTGGGCACCACCGCGCTCACCGGGCACGCCACACCGGCGGCCGCCGCCTCGTTCGTGGTCAGCGAGGCCCAGTTCAACCAGATGTTCCCGAGCCGGAACTCCTTCTACACCTACCGCGGCCTGACCGACGCCCTCAGCGCCTACCCCGGGTTCACCACCACGGGCAACGACGCCACCCGCAAGCGCGAGGCCGCGGCGTTCCTCGCCAACGTCAGCCACGAGACCGGCGGCCTGAAGTACGTCGTCGAGCAGAACACCGCCAACTACCCGCACTACTGCGACACCTCGCAGCCCTACGGCTGTCCCGCCGGCAAGAGCGCCTACTACGGGCGCGGCCCGCTCCAGATCAGCTGGAACTTCAACTACAAGGCGGCGGGCGACGCCCTGCACATCGACCTGCTGAACAACCCCTACCTGGCCGAGAAGGACCCGGCCGTCTCCTGGAAGACCGGCCTCTGGTTCTGGAACTCCCAGAAGGGCGCCGGGACGATGACCGCGCACGACGCCATCGTCAACGGCAAGGGCTTCGGCGAGACCATCCGCAGCATCAACGGCGACCTGGAGTGCAACGGCAAGAACCCGGACGAGCGCAACGACCGCATCAACCTCTACAAGAAGTTCGTCGGCGTCCTCGGCACCGACGTCGGCGGCGGCAACATCTCCTGCTGACGGGCGGCGGCTTGCGCGGGAAGTCGGC
>NZ_JBHXTQ010000056.1:38466-57505 GCF_042677305.1 Kitasatospora sp. NPDC127121
CCCCAGTGCCCGGCGCCCCCCCCCCCCCCCGGGGGGCGCCGAAAACACCCCCGCCGCGGGGGGGGGGCTTGGCGGGGTCTCGGTCATGTGCATACTCCCCCCCCACGGGTCGGTTGGCGGGCGCGGCCGGGGACGGCGTCAGCGCCGGACGTCATCGCCGGACGTCATCGCCGGGCGTCGAAGCGAAGGTCCACGAAGGCCCCGACCAGTCCCCCGAGCGCGACGGCCGGCACGACCGCGTCCCCGGCCCGGCCGGCCAGACCGCCCGTGACCAGCACGAACGCGACGGCGGCCAACGCGCCCGCCCAGGCCGGACCTGATCGCGGCAGCAGGGGCACGGGCCTGCCGTCCCGCCGCCGCCTGACCCACTTGACGGCGAGCAGGAGCACCGCGACCGCGACGAGTGGCGGCGCCATGACGTGCGCGGAGGTTCCCATCCTTGTCCGCCTTCCGTTCGGGCTGTCACCGACACGGTAACTGCCGTGCGGCGGGGCGGCGATGGCGTATTCCCCTTCGTCATCGCCGATCCACGGAACGGCCTGCGGGCGGGGCGCCGAGTACCTACGTTCGGGGACATGACGACGACCGCATCGCAGGAAGCGTTCCTGAAGGCCTTCCACGCCGAGCATCCGGCGCTGACCTCGGACGTGCTCGGCCGCGCCAGGGCTTCGGACGGCAGGACCAGCTACCAGGTCCTCCGCGACCGCGCCGCCGGGAGCCGCCGGGTGCTCGACCTCGGCTGCGGCGACGGGCTGTTGCTCGAACTACTCGCCGGGACCAGCGGTCGCGAGTTGGCCGGGATCGACCTGTCCCCCGAGGCGCTCGCGCTGGCCCGCCGCCGACCGGCCCTGGCGGGCGCCCGGCTGGCCGTCGGACGGGCACAGGAACTCCCTTTCGCGGACGGCGCGTTCGACGCCTGCGTCTCCCACCTCGCGCTGATGCTGATGGGCGACCTGGAACTGGTCACCGCCGAGATCGCCCGGGTGCTCGCCCCTGGGGGGCTGCTCGCGTGCGTACTCGGCGGCGGAATGGTCGGCGGCGAGGTCCATGAGCGGTTCGGCGAGCGGCTGTCCGCCGCCCTCGCCGCGCTCCCCGCGGACCGCCGCATCCCGGCGCTGGGCGACCGGCGGGCGCGGAGCCGCGACGGCCTCGCCGGGCTGCTCAGGCCGGCCGGGTTCGGGCCGGTGGGGTGGGAGACGGTCCTCATCGACCTCGGCGGCCCGGCGGAACGGGTGTGGGAGGCCGTGTCCGGCGTCTACGACATGGGCCCGCTCGACGAGGAGGCCCGCGCCGTCCTGCACGAGGCGTTCCTCACGGAGGCCCGGGCGGCGTCGGGCCCGGCGGACGGGCACCTTCCGTACGGGTTCAGGATCCACCTCGCGACGGCGCGGCGGCGGTGAGGCCGATCCCGTCGGGCGCCTGAATATTTCATCACGAGAAATATTCAGGTGGTCGTCGGCGTTGGCCACGGAGCCGGGTGCGGGAAGGCCCCGCACGGCTGGAGACGGGAGCGACGCCGTGCGCGTGGAGATCTGGACCGACATCAACTGCCCGTGGTGCTACATCGGCAAGGCCCGGTTCGAGCAGGCCCTGGAGCGCTTCCCCCACCGTGGGGACGTGGAGGTCGTCCACCGCTCCTTCGAGCTCGACCCGCACTCGCCGGCCGAGGCGCGGCCGGTCGTCCCGCTGATCGCCGCCAAGTACGGGCTCAGCCTGGAGCAGGCCGAGGCGGCGGAGGCCCGGATCGCGGACAACGCACACGGGGAGGGCCTGGCGTACCTCCGCGAGGGACGCGACGCTGCGAACTCCTTCGACATGCACCGCCTGCTGCACTTCGCCAAGGACCACGGGCGACAGGGGCAGCTGCTGGACGCGCTGTACCGGGCCAACTTCGCCGACGCGCGATCCGCCTTCGCGGAAGGACGGCTGGTGGAACTGTCCGTCGAGGCCGGGCTGGACGGCGAGGCCGCGGCGGCGGTGCTGGCCGATCCGGACGCCTACGCGGAGGCGGTGCGCGAGGACGAGGCGACGGCGGGCGCGATGGGCGCCACCGGGGTGCCGTTCTTCGTGTTCGACCGGCGGCTCGGGGTCTCGGGCGCCCAGCCGGCCGAGACGTTCACAGCGGCCCTGGAGCAGGCCTGGGAGAGTCGGACGGTGGTGCCCCTGCTGGTCGGCGGCGGTGGCGGCGAGGCGTGCGGGCCGGACGGGTGCGAGCTGCCGCAGCGGTGAGGTGAGGGGCGCGGAGCAGGAAGTCGGCGGGGGCGACCTACGCCGGCGCCCCCGTACCCCCCCCGGGGGGGATGGGGGGTGGGGGGGATGGGGGGGGTGCCGCCCCCAAGGGGGGGGGGCCCGGAGGGGGGCGCGCTCCCGCTGCGGTGCGGTGCGGGGCGCGGAGCAGGACGGCGGCGGGGCCGACTTCCTGCTCCGCCGCCTTCCCGCTCCGGGGATGTCAGCGCTTGGGGGCGATGAGGCGGGTGCCGGCCCAGTCCGGGGCGGCGCCGATGGCCTTGGTCGAGGAGAGGCCGGCGGTCTGGACGGCCTCGTTGACGTCGCCGGGCTCGACGTAGCCGTCCCGGCCCGACTTCGGCGTGAGCAGCCAGATCATGCCGCCCTCTTGGAGGAGACCGATGGCGTCGACCAGGGCGTCGGTGAGGTCGCCGTCGTCCTCGCGGAACCAGAGCAGGACGGTGTCGGCCACGTCGTCGTAGTCCTCGTCGACGAGGTCCTGGCCGGTGATCGACTCGATGCCCTCGCGGAGGTCCTGGTCGACGTCCTCGTCGTGGCCGATCTCCTGGACGACCTGCCCGGACTGGAACCCGAGCCGGGCCGCCGGGTTGGTGCGCTCTGTCGTCATGCCGGTGTTCCTTTGACTTGGAGGCGCCTGTCGCCTCGCATCCGGGTAGCCAATCAGACGCGGACGGTGGTCGGCGCTGAACACGCCCGGAGATTGACGGTGCGTCAGATCTCGCGGCAGGAGACGATCCCGGACGAGCTGACGGCCAGCAGGAGTTGGGCGCCCCCGGCGGCATCGGCCCGGGTGATGGTGGCGCCCAGCTCGCCGGGCGGGAGGGGGAACGTGTGCGGGTGCAGGTCGGCGTCGTGCGCCACGACTGCGTCGCCCTCGACGTAGAGCAGCAGGTATTCGGCGACGTCGGACACGTCGGGTCCCCTCCCCTGGGGTGGCTGGCGCTTGGCCCTGCCCACGCTAGGGGCCGCGCGGGGCGCGGTCGGTGGCATTCACCCGGCACCACCCCGACGGGTGAATCCGACGGAGGACGGGCGGGGGTTGGGGGCAGGGCTGGGGCCGGGGTTGAGGTGGGGGTTGAGGCGGGCGGGGTGCCCGGCGGCGTTGCGACCGGCGGCCTCGCGGTAGGCGATGCGCTGGACGGCGGTGACCAGGCGGTAGAGGTTGAGGGCGGCGTCGGAGTCGTCGGCGGCGAAGCCCAAGTGGAAGATGAAGGCTTCGAGTTCGCGCCAGTCGAAGTCGTCGGGGACGGGCTGGGCGACGCCGGGGGCGAGGGTGTTGAAGGCGGCGGCGACGGCGTAGTGGGTCGCGGCGAGGGCGTTCGCCAGGAGGTTGGCCAGGGGGTTGGGGCCGAAGTCGGGGTCCGGGTCCGGGTCGGGCATGTCAGGGGTCCTCCTCGTCGGGCTTTGCAACGTTGAGTGCGGTGATGACGCCCAGGACGACGGTGGCGATCGCCAGGGCGAGAAGGACGGCGAAAGCAGCGGCGATCAGAAAGCGCACGGGTCTTCGCGGTCTCGGTCGGCGGCGAGGAGGAGGGAGAGGAGGTTGAGGAGCGTGGAGGCCGGGGCGGTGTTGAAGCGGACGAGGACGCGGCCGTCGATGGTGCGGTCGATGGTGGCGGAGGGGAAGATGAGGCCGAACCTGCGGCCGCGCTCGTCGACTTCGGCGAGGAGCGTGCGGATGTGGTCGTCGGTGTAGTACCGGATCCGGGGGTCTGTCGGGAGCATCGGGCGGCGGCGGGGAAGGGGCATCAGGCGGCGTCCAACTGCAGCTCGAACCAGACGGATTTGCCCTGCTTGCGCAGGTCGGCGCCGAAGCGGTGGGCGAGGGAACGGACGAGGTGCAGACCTCGACCGGAGAGCGCGTAGGGGTCGGCCGGGGCGCACGGCTCGGGCGGGAGGGTCTGGCTGTCGTCACAGACCGAGACGCGGAGCCTGCGCTCCAGGAGGGAGAGCACGACGAGGGGCGCGAGGCTCCCGGCGTGTTTCCACGCGTTGAAGAAGAGTTCGTGGAGGGCGAGTTCGGCGTCGCAGATGGTGGGGGGCGGCCAGCCGGCGGTGGTGAGGAGGTCGCACAGTTCGGTGCGGGCGGCGGTCCAGTCGGGAGGGTTGGAAGCACGCATGAGAGACCCCGGGAGGGAGAGGGGGAGTCACTGACGATCCGTCATGTGACCGGTGCAACACTGAGAGTAGGGGAATGTCTGGCATCCATGCAATCGAACAGGCAAGGATGCATACACTGCCCTAGCTCAGCGTTGGCGAGCGGCTGGACTCATGCGGAACACTGCACCGACAAGGAGGGACTGGTAGTGGCATACAAAGGGCCGATCAGCCAGCGGCAACGGCGCTTCGGGGAAGAGCTGCAGCGCCTACGGGCGGCAGCTGGGATGTCTGCACCCGAAGCGGGGGCACTGGTGGGCATGAAGGGTCCGGCGGTGAGCCACACCGAGGCCGGTCGGATCACTCTCAACCCCGAACGCCTTGAGATCTGGCTCGACGCATACGGCTGCACAGATCCGGTCTTCCGCGCAAAGATCGCCGACATGGGCCGGAGTAATGGGAAGGGCTGGTGGACGGAGTCTGCCGACCGTCTGCCAACCTTGCTTCTTGATCTCGCGGAGGCAGAACACGACGCCGCCCTGATCGACAACTTCGAGACGTTCCACGTACCCGGGCTTCTCCAAGTACCCGCCTACATCGAGGCGATCTACGAAGATGCCGACCAGCATCGCAAGTTGGATGTCGCAGCCGAAATCGACTTCCGCAAGCAGCGACAGCGCATTCTCACAGACTTGCCACGCCGCGAGTTCCGATTCGTCATCCACGAGACAGCGTTGCGCATGCGATTCCCCGGCGACGCTGCGATGAGGGAACAGCTTGTGCATCTACTGGAGATTTCAGAGCTGCCCAACGTCAGCATCCAGGTCTTGCCGTTTACCGCTGCGAAGAAGCCGCCCTACACCAGCCAGTTCGTCTTCCTGGACCCCGGGGCTCCCGAGCTCTCCACGATCGTCGTGGATCACCCGAGCCACACCGAGTATCTTGGCGACCAACGTTCGATCGAGACCTACCGGAAGACCTTCAACCAGCTGAGTGAACTGGCCCTACCTCCTGTCAGCACAGCTCAGTCCCTGGCTACGCTTTCCTCCCGTGATTCGTGGGGCCTCATTCGACATCTTCTCTACCTGTTGCAAACCTGAAAGGCGTCCGATGTCCGACCTCCGTTGGCAAAAGTCATCGTTCAGCGGCTCCAACGAGGGCGGCAGCTGCGTTGAACTCGCCTACGGCGCCGACGACATCCTCCACCTCCGCGAATCCGACGACCCCGACGTCATCATCACCACCACCGCCCCCAAACTCCGCGCCTTCGTCCTCGGCGCCCAGGCCGGCGAGTTCGACCACCTCGCCTGAACCCCGGCGGTCAGCACACTTGGTGCTGACCGCCTCCGCCCAACTCCCTGTTCCGGGCCGCCCGCCCTGGGTTAGCGTGGACCCATGTCGAGAGACCTGCCCGCGCTACGGGCATCCCATCAGGACCGGGACCGCATCGTAGAAACGCTGCAGGTCGCCGCCGCAGACGGCCGGCTCACCCCCGAAGAACTCGAAACCCGGCTGGAAGCCGCGCTCTCGGCCCGGACGCTCGCCGAACTGGCCGAGCTGACCACCGACCTGCCGAGCTTCGCGTCGGCCGTGGCCGTGCCGAAGGACGTGCTGGTCATCGACCAGCGCGGCGGCAAGTACACCCGGGCCGGACGCTGGGTGGTCCCCCGGCACATCGAGTTGCGGCCGAAACACTGCACGGTCGTCCTCGACTTCACCGAGGCGGTCATCACGGCCGACACCCTTCTGATCGACGTCTCCCTGCGGCACGGCAAGCTGCTCATCATCAGCCCGCCGGGCCTCGTCACCCTCGACACCGACGGTCTCACCCTGGTCTTCTCCAAGGTCAAGCAGCGCTCCGACGGCGGCGGCGACGCCACCAGGCCCCAGCTCCGGATCGAGCTCACCGGCACCCTCAAACACGCCTCGGTCGTCGCGCGCCCTCCCCGCCGCCGCCTCTTCGGCGCTTGAGGCAGGCCCACTCCACAGCTACACACCCTCGCCCGCTCATCGATCCCGACGAGCGGGCGATCTCGTTTCTCGGCAGGCCTACGGACCTCAAAGAGTCCGCCATGACGCGCCGTTGGCCAGTTCCAGCCTTCCGGCACGACCACGTCGGTGACCTCCCCCCAAGCATCTCCGCTGCGCGCGAACCCCCGGCCGTCTCACGAAGATCGGCTCCCGAAGGCGCGCGGTCGTGGTCGAATCTCCCAAGCGAACGACGCAGTTCTTCCCGGAGGTGAACGATGCCCACAGATCCCCCACTTGAGGACCTGCTGCGATCCTGCACCCACTCCGCGCTTCACCTTGAGATGCGCGACGGCTACATGCGGGACGACCCGCTGTTCCTCCGCTGGCTCGACGGGCACCGGGACGATCCGGCCGACCGCTCGTCGTGGTGGAACCCATGGCTGCAGCTGATCCACGAGACCACCGCCCGAGGCATCGAGGTCCGACGCGCCCGCGTGGTCTCGGAACCGGTGAGCGAGTACATCCGGTTCGAACACGAGATCACGTTCCGGAACATCGCCTCCGGCGAGCAGGTCCGCTGGCTTCCGCGTCGGCAGACGACCGACCTCGCGCTCCCCGGCAATGACTTCTGGCTCATCGACGGTCGGCTGCTCGTCGTCCACCACTTCAGCGGCGACGGCGACTTCGTCGACGACGAGATCAGCACCGACCCGCAAACCGTGAAGCTCTCCCACTCCGCGTTCGAGGCCGTCTGGGAACGAGCGGTCCCGCACGAAGACTTCCAGCTCCACTGACCGGTGCACGCGCGTCATCCGGCGTCCTGCAAGGCAATCCGGCGTGAGCCAGGTGCCGCAGGAGGAGGCAGCCGCCCGCCCGCTCGTTGGAGCCCAACGAGCGGGCGGCAAACGTCCTACTGCCCTCTTGACGGCGATCAACCGGGAGGGTGAAGCTCACGCACACCGGTGCACCCCACTCGACTACGGGAGTGAGAATGGCCCTGAGGTTCCTCGGCATCATCCCGAACACCCCGGACACGGACTCGCCGACGATCTGGTTGGACGAGGAGACCGGAGACCTGCTGATCCAGTCCTACAAGGCCACGGACGACGAAGTGAAGTCATGTCAGGAGATCGGTTCGATCCCCGGTCACTCCACCGACGTGCCCGATCACGAGACGATCATCAGGCTTCCCAAGATCATGCTTCAGTTCATCCCCAAGCCCGACAGTGAGTAGGAGCGATGACAAACCCGGTACTTGAGGGCCTGGCCAAGGCCAAGGTTTCCGCCGTGCATCTTGAGATGCGCGACGCCTACCAGCCCAGCGACCCCGAGTTCATCGCATGGCAGCAGGGGAAACGCCTTGACCCTGCTGCCGAGCGGTCGTCCTGGTGGCGCCCGTTCTTGGACGTGGTGACCGAGACGACGGCGCGCGGTGTCGTGATGAGGCGCGCCCGGGTCGTCTCCGAGCCGGTCACCGACTACATCCGATACGAGCACGACGTGACGTTCCCGAACGTCCGGGCAGGCGAACAGATCCGTTGGCTTCCCCGCCGGAAAGCGGCCGACATCGCGTTGCCCGGCACCGACCTTTGGCTGTTCGACGGGTCGTCGGTGCTGTTCACGTACTTCTCGGGTGTCGGTGAGGTCGTCGACCGTGAATGGCGCACCGAGCCGGCCGTCGTCGAACTGGTGAAGTCGGCGTTCGAGGCGGTGTGGGACCGAGCCACACCGCACGAGGAGTACCGGCTTCACTGATCCACCATGACCGCCTCGCCCTCTTCAAGTGCCCAGCAGGCCCGTCACGTTCTGGCGAATCGGCTTGCCGAACTGTGCCGGGATGCTGGGCTCACCGGGCTTGGCATCGCCCATCTCTGCGGCTGGCATCCGTCGAAGTCGTCCCGGATCATCAACGCCCGGACTCCCCCGTCCGCCGACGATATCCGGGCGTGGTGCCAGGCATGCGGGGCAGAAGATCAAGCCGAAGACCTGATTGCCTCGCTGCGGACCGTCGAGGACATGTGGATCGGCTGGCGGCGCATGGAGCGCTCCGGGCTCAAGCGGGCGCAGGAAGCGCGCTTGCCGCTGTACCAGCGCACGCGACGCTTCCGCTCGTACTCGTCATGGCTTGTGCCCGGATTGATCCAAACTCGCGGCTACACCGAGTCGGTGTTGCGCGCTGTGCAACGCCGCAGGGTCGAGGTGGACGACGTGGCCGAAGCGGTGACGGCCCGCATGGAGCGTCAAGCCGTCCTGCACGAGGGGGGCCGACGGTTCGCCTTCCTCGTGGAGGAGTCGGTGTTGCGCAACGGACTCGGCGGCGCTGACGTGCTGATCGAGCAGCTCGGTCACCTGCTCACGGTCGGCTCGCTGCCAAGCGTGAGCCTGGGCATCGTGCCTGATCAGCCGGGTCGGACACGGATGCCGGTGGAGGGGTTCTGGATCTTCGACGTTGCACAGGTCAATATCGAGCTGGTCTCGGGCTATCTCACGATCACGCAGCCCAGCGAGGTCGCGACGTATGCCGACACGTTCGCCGAACTGGCTGACATGGCGGTCTACGGCCCGGACGCCCGGACGCTGATCACCTCGGCGATCAACTCTCTCGGGTGAATCTGTGCAAGGTCGTGCAACGTCGTAGAGCCCAACCAGCCTGTTTTCCTAGCTTGTTGCCATCGGGTCCAGCAGCTCCGAGGGAGCGACCGACCCGACCGACGGAAAGGGGAAAACCATGGGCAAGCGCGGTGGCGGCTCGGGCGACGGCAAGGGCGGCGGGCAGCAGGACGACTCCAACAAGGGCGCCGGGCACGGCGGCGGCGGGTCCGACGAGGGCGGCAACACCTCGGACGGCCAGCGCCCGGCGGGCGGCGGCGGCAAGTGACCAGCGAAACGCACCAGGAGGCGGGCCCCCAGGGGCTCGCCTCCGCGCTGGTGGCCGGCGGCGCGCTCTCCTCGGACTGGCTGCCCTCCTTCAACGCGGTGCCCCGCGAGCTGTTCGTCCCGGACCGCATCTGGCCGGGCATCTCGGACGGCACCCGGCAGAACCCCGTGGTGTACCGGTCGCAGGACCCCGACGCATGGCGGAGGGCCGTCTACTCGGACATCCCGCTGACCACGCAGTGGGACGACGGAGACCACCAGGGCGACGGGCTCGGCACGACGCCGAGTTCGTCCAGCTCCATGCCCACCATGGTGTTCTCGATGCTCCAGGACCTCGACGTGCGCCCAGGCCACAAGGTGTTGGAAGTCGGAGCCGGCACCGGCTGGAACGCGGGCCTGCTCGCCCACCGCCTGGGCAGCCACAACGTGGTGACCGTCGAGTACGACCCTGACGTCGCTCACGGAGCCCGGGAGAACCTGCACCGGGCCGGGCTCGAACCGACCGTGGTCGAGGGCGACGGACGACACGGCTGGTCGGACGGCGCCCCCTACGACCGGATCATCGCCACCTGCTCCCTGCTGGAGATCCCTCCCGCGTGGCTGGAGCAGACGGCCCCCGGCGGAATCATCGTGGCGCCCTTCGGCACCGAGTACGGCGGCGAGCAGATCGTCAGGCTGACCATGAGCGAGAACGGGACGAGCGCGAGCGGAAGGTTCACCGGGGGCTCCGCGTTCATGCGGCTACGCCAGCAGCGCACGGACCGGCCGCCCTTCGAGGACTACCTGCGCGGCCGGGAGTGGCCGGCCGACGGGGTGCGGAGCACCACCGGCCTGTCCCCCCGGGAAACGGGCGGCTGGTTCGAGCAGTTCGTCATCGGGTCCGGCGTACCCGCCGCGTTCTGGCGGACGGAGCGCTACGACAACGGCGCGTACACACTCTGGCTCTACAGCCGCGACACCCGCTCCTGGGCCTCCGCCGACTACGAGCGGGACCGCACCGCGTACGAGGTGTACCAGTCCGGCCCGCGCAGACTCTGGGACGAGGTGGAGGCCGCCTACCGCTGGTGGGACGGCCACGGCCGCCCGGACTTCGACCGCTTCGGCCTGACGGTCACAGCTGGCCGCCACACGGTGTGGCTGGACGACCCGAGCAACCCGGTGCCGGTCCGAGGCTGACGGCAGAATAATCGAAAACCCCTGCCCTGCCCGCGCGTTGGGCCCGACCAGCGGGCGGGGCTGCCCCCGGGGGCAGGGTTGCTGCCCCCGCCATCCCTACCGCTCCGGGCGTGGGCGGGGTATCCAGGACTCACCGGCCATCGACCCGAAGGGACGCCGATGAGGACCCGCGACAGTGACGACAAGGCGCACGCCCCCTCGACCAGCTCTCCCGCCTCCGCCCGGACACCAGCACCCGCACTGCTCGGCCTCCAGGCGTCCGTCGGGAACGCCGCCGTCGTCCAGCGACTCCAGCGGGCCGGCCAGGTGCAGCGCTCCGGCGCCGCCGTCCACGACGTGCTGCGCAGCGGCGGCCGCTCGCTCGACGGCGCCACCCGCGCCGACATGGAGGCCCGCCTGGGCGCCGACTTCTCGGACGTCCGGATCCACGACGACAGCGCCGCCCGGAGCTCCGCCGCCGAGATCGGCGCCCGCGCCTACACCTCCGGCAACCACGTCGTCATCGGCGACGGCGGCGGCGACCGGCACACCCTCGCCCACGAGCTGACCCACGTCCTCCAGCAGCGGCAGGGCCCCGTGGCGGGCTCCGACAACGGCTCCGGGCTGAGCATCAGCGACCCGTCCGACCACTTCGAGCGCGAGGCCGAGGCCAACGCCCGGCGGGTGCTGTCCGGCCCGGCCGCAGACCGCGCCGACCACACCGGCCACACCGGCCACACCACCGCCCACGAGGACGAGGAACACGGCGGCTGAGCCGTCCCGTCCCCGCCCATCAACGGGATCGTTCATCGTTTGTCTACCGCCTTGCCCCATGGTCGTTTCCACGGGGCGCCCCGTACTTTCACGGGCGCGATATGGACGAAAGAGGTACCCGGGGATGAAGGCAGTGAAGGCAGTGAAGACTGTGCGACGCATGGCCGTCGGGGTGGCGGCCGCGGCGCTGGCGCTGACGGGGACGATGCTGGGGGCCGGCACCGCGCAGGCGGCGTACGACCCGTCGACCCACACGCTCTGGAACGACGAGCCGCTCTACCCGGGCTGGCACGTCGACTCCGAGAACTCCCGGCTGATCATGCAGTCCGACGGCAACCTGGTCGTCTACCGCGGGTACAACACCCCGAACCCGCTGGCCGTGTGGGACTCCCGCACCAACGTGAACCACTGCGGGTACAAGGCGGTCATGCAGTCCGACGGCAACCTGGTCGTCTACTCCGCCTCCGGGGGCGTGTGCTGGTCCTCCGGCACGTACGGGCACCCGGGCGCCCGGCTGGTGGTGAAGAGGCTCGGCGGCGTCGCCATCTACTGGGGTGACGGCGAGGTCCCCATCGTCACCACGCCCACCAGCGACATCCGCATGTGGGCGATGTCCTCGGACCTCTACTAGCCCCCGCCCCCGAACGGAGCGCCGTTCAGGCGCCCCGTTCGGCGAGCCAGCGGACCAGGTCGGCGACGGACCACTGCGGGCGGGCGGCGAGGCGCGCCGCCACCGACCGCAGGAGTACGGGCAGGTAGCCGCAGAGCTCGGCGACCTCGGCGGCCGGGCCCGGCTCCCGGCGGATCCGCTCGGCGCCGACGACCCGGGCCAGCAGCTCGTACGCGTCCTGCGGCTCCAGCGGGCCCACGGCCAGCCGGGCCGCGTCGGCGGGCAGGGCGCCCGGTTCGGCGCCGGCCACGACGGCCGCGCAGCCCGCCACCGCGGGCAGCAGCGGCGCCGGGTCGGTGACGCCGTCGAGCACGACGAGCACCCGCCGCCCGGCGAGCGCGGCCCGGTAGCGTGCGCCCAGTTCGCCGACACCGGCGTCCTCGACGGGCCGCTCCCCCAGGGCCCGCAGGAAGGCGGCCAGCACCGTGCCCGGCTCCGCCGTCTCGCCGGCCGCGTACAGCTGCCCGTCCGGGAAGGCGTCCTGGACGGTGTGCGCCAGGTGCACGGCGAGCGCGGAGGTGCCGCTGCCGGCCGGCCCGGACAGGCCGAGCACCGGCGAGGCCCCGACACCGGCCCCGACACCAGCACCGTCGACATCACCGACACCGGACCGCAGGATCCGCTCGGCCTCCCGCACCTGGGCCGCCCGCCCGACCAGGTCGGGGATGTCCGGCGGCAGTTGGCAGGGCCGGGCGGGCCGCCGCGGCGGTACCGGGGCGGACGGCGCCGCGAGCTCGGCGCCCCCTCCGCGGATGCGGGCGTGCAGGTCCGCGACCGCCGGTGCCGGTTCGAGCCCCAGCTCGCGGTCCAGCCGTTCGCGCAGGGCCTCGAAGGCGGCCAGTGCCTCGGCCGTCCGCCCGCAGCGGTGCAGGGCCAGCAGGTGGAGGCGCTGCACCTCCTCGTCGCGCGGGTGTGCGGCGGCGAGCGCGTCCAGCGCGGGCAGCGCCTCGGTGTGCCGGCCGAGCGCCAGGTCCAGGTCGTGCAGCACCTTGACGGCGGCGTGGTGGCCGGCGGCGAGCCGTTCGCGGGCGCGTTCGGCGAAACCGCCGGGCACGCCGTCCAGCGCGCGCCCCTCCCACAGCGCGAGCGCGCCGGCGAGCAACTCCCGGGCCCGCAGGGGGTCGTCGTAGCGCAGCGTGACGGCCTGGCTCACTCCGTCCTCGTAGCGGAACAGGTCGACGGCGGCCCGATCCACCTCCAGCCGGTAGCCACCGGCCGTGGCGACCAGTAGGCCGGGGGCCGCGAGGGCGCGGCGAAGCCGGTGCGCGTGGGTGCCGATCTGGCCGGCCGGAGCCTTGGGCCAACGGGCGTCATCCTCGCCCCACAAGCCCTCGACCAGCCGTTCAGTGGGCACGAGCTGGCCCGGGGCCAGCAGCAGGGCGGCCAGCACGGCCCGCTGCTGCGGCCGACCGAGGTCGATCTCGTGGCCGTCGCACCGGGCCCGCAGCGGCCCCAGCACACGGAATTCGAGCCCCATGCCCCCACCCCTCGAAGCCATGAGTTTCAAGTACACAATCCGTGACAGAGCATAGGTGACCGGATCAGGGGGCGCCGCCGTCCGTACGGAAGTGGCGTGATCCGGGCACCGGACGACATTCGGGGACGGGACATGGTTGACATCGGGGCGTCCGGGCTGCGGTTCGGACTGCTGGGGCCACTGCGCGCCTGGCACGGGGAGCGGGAGATCGAACTGGGCCGGCCGCAGCAGCGGGCCGTCCTGGCGGTGCTGCTGAGCGCCGCCGGACGGACGGTGGCGACGCCGGTGCTGGTGGAGGGGGTGTGGGGCGGGGCAGCGCCCGCCGACCCCCGCAAGGCCGTCCAGCTGGCCGTCTCCCGGCTGCGGTCGGCCTTCAAGCCGTACACCGGGCCGGATCCGCAGCGGATGCCGCTGGTGCGCGTCGGCGACGGCTACGCGCTGCGGGTGCCCGACGCGGAGGTGGACGCGGCCCGCTGGGAGGAACTGCTGGCCACGGCCGGACGGCTACGCGACGAGCAGGCCCCGCCGCAGGAGGTCCGGGAGGTCCTGCTGGCCGCGCAGCGGCTGTGGGTCGGCGAACCGCTGGCCGGACTGCCCGGGCCGCACGCCGAGGCCGTCCGCTCCCACCTCGCCGAACAGCGACTTCACGCCAAGGAGACGCGGCTGGAGCTGGACGCGGAGATCGGCGACCACACCGGCCTGACGGCCGAGGCCGCCGCCCTCGCCCTGGAACACCCCGAACGGCCCCGGCTGACCGCCGTCCTGATGCGCGCCCTCTACCAGGCGGGCCGCAAGGCCGAGGCACTCGCCGTGTACGAGGACGCCCGCCGCCGGCTGCCGCCCGGCGGGGACGGGCCCACCCGGCACGAGGACACCCGCCGGCCGTCGACGGCCGCCGCCGCCGCGCCGACGGCCGAGGACGGCCCCGCCGCACTGCACCTGCGGATCCTGCGCGAGGACCCGTCCCTGCTGCCCGCCCCCGCCGCATCCGCCTCCGCCCGCGCCGAACCCGCCCCCGCCTGGCAGCCGCCCGACCAACTGCCCGACGGCCTGGCCGACTTCACCGGCCGCACCGAGGAGGTCGAGACCCTGGTGGACCACCTCGCCGGGGCCGGCGGGCGAGCCGTCGTGGTCTCCGCCCTGGACGGCATGGGCGGGGTCGGCAAGACCACGCTCGCCGTGCACGTCGCCCGACAGGCCCACGGGCGCTTCCCCGACGGGCGGCTCTTCGCCGACCTGCGCGGCGCCGACCACACCCCGCTGGACCCTGGCACGGTGCTCGCCGGCTTCCTGCGCGCCCTCGGCGTGGCCGCCGCCGAGATCCCGCTCGACACCGGGGAGCGCTCCGCCCTCTACCGCTCGGCGCTGGCCGGGCGGCGGGTCCTCGTCGTCCTCGACAACGCCGCCACCCTCGGCCAGGTCGAACCACTGCTGCCCGGCTCGTCCGGCTGCGCCGTCCTCGTCACCAGCCGCGTCCGACTGGCCGGCCTCGCCGGGGCGCACCAGATGCGCCTGGACACCCTGCCGCCCGCCGAGGCACTGGAACTGCTGACCCGGATCATCGGCGCCGACCGCGTCGACGCCGAACCCGTGGCCGCCGACGAGATCGTGCGAGCCTGCGGACTGCTGCCGCTCGCCGTGCGCATCGTCGCCTCCCGGCTCGCCGCCGACCCCGCGCTCACCCTGGCCGCGCTCGCCGACGGACTGCGCCGGGAACACCGACTGGCCGAACTCAGCGACGGCGAACGGACGGTGGAAGCCACCTTCGCCCTCTCCTACCACCGCCTCGACACCGAACTCGCCCGCGCCTTCCGCCTGCTGTCCCTGCCCGACGCCCCCGACGTCCCGCTGCCCTGCGCGGCCGCACTGCTCGGCCGCACCGAAACCGAGACCGACGAACTCCTCGAAGCACTCGTCGACCTCAACCTGCTGCACTCCCCCCGCTTCGGCCGCTACGGCTTCCACGACCTGGTCCGCGACTACGCCCGCGGCCGGCTCGCCGCCGAGGAACCCGCCACCGAACGCACCGCCGCCGCCGACCGGCTGGTCGACTACTGCCTGGCCACCGCCCGCAACGCCGACCGCGCCGCCCGCAAGGCCGACCCGGTCGAACTCAGCCTGCTCGACGCGCCCGTCCGCTCCCCCGGGAAGACGATCACGGACGGGCCCGCCGCCGTCCGCTGGATGCGCGAACAGGCCGGCGTGCACGCCGCCGCCATCGCCCTGAGCTGCGCCGACCCGGCGCTGCCGCTCGACCGCGCGGCCGAACTCGCCGACCGGATGGGCTCCGTACTCGCCGAACGCACCCAGACCAGCGACATCGCCGACCTCTCCGACCGCATCGCCCGCGAGGCCGCCGCCCGCGGCGACCACGGCCCGCTCGCCCTCGCCCGCTACGTGCGCGGCGGCATGCTCTGGCACATCAACCGCTACGCCGAGTCCGAACAGGACATCCACCAGGCCGTCGCGCTCTGCCAGGACGACGACGGCGGCAACGGGGGCAGCGGCGACGGCCCGAAGGTCCGCGTCCTCGCCAAGGCCCTGCTCACCCTCGGCGGCAACGCCCGCGTCCACGGCCGCTACGCCGACGCCGCCCGACACGCCGGTCGCGCCGCCGACCTGTTCCGCCGCCTCGGCGCCGAACGCTCCGAGGGCAGCGCCCTAGGCGAGTTCGCGTTCAGCTGCGCCCAGACCGGCCGGCTGGCCGAGGCCCGGGACGCCGCCGAGCGCGGCGCCCGCCTGATGAGCGGCTCCGGCCCGGTGTCCGCCGCCACCGGCCGCTACTACCTGGCCCGGGTCCTTCGGCTGTGCGGCGACCCGGAGGCGGCGCTCGCCCACGCGGTCGGCGCCCGCGACGAGTTCGCCGCCCTCCAGGTGACGGTGTTCGCGGCGGCGGCGGGCGACCTCGCCGCCCGGATCCACGCCGAGGCCGAGCGCTGGCTGCTCGCCGCCGACGCCGCCGAGGCGGCGCTGCCGCTCGCCCGCCGCACCAGCGCCGCCCTGGAGGCCGCGCTGCTGCGCACCCTGGGCACCGCACTCACCGGCCTCGGCCGCCCCCGCCAGGCCCGCGCCTGCCTGGCGGACGCGCTGGAGGTGTACGAGCGGCTCGGGCTCGCCAAGGACGCCGAGCAGACCAGGGCCCTGCTGGACGGCCTGCCGCAGCCCTAAAGCGTGTCCCCGACGGCCCTCCACCCCTTGTTGATCACTTGTCTACCGCGGTCCGCGATCTTCTCTCTCGTCAGGTCGCGGACCGCACCAGTGCGGAGCCGGGGCCACTCCCACCGAAGATAGGCGCCACGCATGCCCACGCTCCCGCAGAACGGTCAGACCTGGACCCTCAAGTCCGCGAACGGAACGGTCGCCGACGTGCGCTCCAGCCAGAGCAGCCCGGGCACCCCGGTCCAGTCCTGGGGCCCCAACGGCACCACCGCCCAGGGCTGGGTCTTCTGGGCCAAGGACGGCGGCAGCTGGCTCCTGGAGACCCAGCTCACCAACGGCAAGCACGCCCCCGGCCAGGCCGTCGTCATCGACTACAACTACTCCACCGGCCAGACCTGGCTGTTCAACGAGCACGGGCAGCCCAACCAGCGCTGGGTGCTGGACGTCATCGACAACGACTGGTTCCGGGTCCGGACCGCCCGCGGCGACGAGGGCCAGCTGTTCCTCACCGCGGCCGCCCCCGGCGCCCCGCTCACCCTCACCAAGCAGGACGACAACAACCCGGCGCAGCGCTGGCAGCTCATCCCGGCCGGCGGCCAGAACGGCGGCGCCGGCGGCCAGCAGCAGCCGCAGCCCCAGCCGCAGCCGCAGCCCGGCGGCGACTTCCGCACCGAGATGCTGGCCTCCGTCAACACGGAGCGCGGCCGGGCCGGCCTCCAGCCGCTGCGGCTCGACGACCGCCTGAGCGCCGCCGCCCAGCGGCACGCCAACGACATGGCGTCCCACGACCTCACCCAGCACGACGGCACCGACGGCAGCAACCCGTGGGACCGCATCCACGCCGCCGGCTTCCAGTTCCGCTCGGCCGCCGAGAACGTCACCCCGGGCAACAGCGTGGCGGAGGCCATGCAGATGTGGATGAACAGCCCGCACCACCGCGACAACATCCTGGGCCGCGACTTCACCTCCATCGGCATCGGCTACACCCCCCGCCAGCGCGGCAACTGGGGCCGCTACGTCCAGACCTTCGCCCAGGCCTGACCTCCCCGTCCCCCCAGCAGCCACAGCAGCCACAGCAAGCAAGGAGCCACCCTCATGTCCTCGAACGCGGCGGACCTGATCCGCGTCGCCCGAGACGAGGTCGGATACCAGGAGGGCCGCAGCGGCTCGCACTGGAACAACATCCAGAAGTACTCGCCGGCCGTCCCCGGCCTGGAGTGGTCCCAGGGCGAGGCCTGGTGCGCGACCTTCGTCGCCTGGTGCGCCCGGCAGTCCGGCAACGCCGGGCTGTTCCCGGTGACGGCCTCCTGCGCCGAGGGCGTCGCCTGGTTCAGGGACCGCGACCGCTTCACCGACTACCCGGTGATCGGCGGCCAGGTGTTCTACGGCCCCGGCGGCGGCAGCCACACCGGCATCTGCGTCGCCTACACCAGCTCCACCATCACCACCGTCGAGGGCAACACCAACGACGACGGCAGCTCCGAGGGCGACGGCGTCTACCTCAAGACCCGCGACCGCAAGTCGAGTTGGGTGTACGGGTACGGCGTCCCGGACTTCGCCGACGGCGTCATCCTCGCCGACCCGCAGTGGCGGGACCGCCAGGGGGCGGTCTACTTCGGGCAGGAGGCCTCCGCCGCCGACCAGCCGAACGGCGGCGCCCGGCCCCAGGCCGACAGCGGCGGGGACGGGGGCGGGAGCGAGGGCGGCTGCGAGCCCTTCCCCGGCGCCGACTTCTTCCAGGACGGCCAGAAGAGCGACGTCATCACCCGGATGGGAGAGCGCCTGGTCGCCGAGGGCTGCTCCGCCTACGCCGAGGGCCCCGGCCCCGAGTGGTCCGGGGCGGACCTCGAATCCTTCCGCAACTGGCAGCACAAGCTGGGCGACTCCGGCAGTGACGCCGACGGAATCCCCGGCCCCAAGCAGTGGGACGCCCTCCAGGTCCCGCGCGGCTGATGCCGCACCTCCACCACACCCGGATCCACCACACCCAGAAGGAGAACCCGATGAAACCCGTCACCCGTACCCGCAGGTTCCTCGCCGGGCTCGGCGCCGTCGCGGCCGTCGCGGGGGCGGCCGTGGTCACCGCCCCGGCCGCGCACGCCGCCGGCTGCGAGCTGGCGCCGAACCTGCAGACCGTCACCTCCGTCTACAACGGCGCCACCGGCGCCCTCGACCTGCCGGCCAACACGGAGGTCAACGGCCAGCGGATCGGCGTCTACCAGGGCAACCAGAGCGCCGCGCAGACCTGGTCGTTCTGGGGCTACTGCGACGGCACCACCGCCATCTCGCACGGCTCGGCCGGCAAGGTCGTCGACCTCGACACCGGCTCGGGCGCCGTCCAGCTCTGGGACACCCCCGGCGGCTGGGACGGCCTCAACCGCCCGGCCGGCGACTGGCTGCCGGCCAACCAGAAGTGGATCCGGACCGACGAGGACCGCGGCTGGTACCTGATCCGCAACGCCGCCACCGGCCAGTGCCTCAAGTCCAACGGCGTCGCCCAGCTCACCTCGGTGACGTCCTGCAACGGCAGCGACCCGGCCCAGCGCTGGAAGATCGGCTGACGGCTCGCCGAGAGGGGTGCGCCCGAGGCCCCCCGCGGCCCCAACCGCCGG
>NZ_JBHXTQ010000057.1:0-56683 GCF_042677305.1 Kitasatospora sp. NPDC127121
GCCGGTGCGTCCAGGCGGGATGCCTGGGGGCACCTCCCGGCCGCCAGGCTGGGGGAGCGTCGCGCGCCCGGCGGGAATTGTCAGACACGCCCTAGAACTTGAGGCCGCCGAGCAGGCTCGCCAGGCTGGCACCGCCGGCGGTGATGCTCGGGGCGATCGAGGAGCCGGCGACGTAGAAGCCGAAGAGGGCGCAGACGACGGCGTGGGAGACCTTTAGCCCGTCCCTGCGGAAGAACAGAAAGGCGATGGTGCCGAACAGGACGATGCCGGAAATCGAGAGGATCACGTTCTGCTCCTCGGGGAGGGGGGACGGGGACGGTGTTACGGAAAGTGCGCTAATCGTGACAAAAAGTAATAGATGATGGAACGGTGCAAATGGGTGGTTTCCCGTTCAACGTCGCCCTGGAGTTCGGGCGAAGGCGGGCGGACCGGCCGGGGTGGGGCCGTGTCCCGCGCAGTTCCAGCGCGGCGAGGCATTCCCGCCGGGTGGGCGGGAGGTTTCCGGGGGGTCGGGGAAGTTCGCCCGGATGGCCGCCGTTCGAGGGCCGCCATCCGCCATCCGGATGCGCGCTGGCCCGGCCCGGCACCCGGCCGCTACGGTGCGGTACGCGCAGCTCCTCCAGCCGCACTCCGCCACCGCGGCTCCGCCACCCGCAGAGCCCGCAGAACCCACAGACCGGAAAGGCCGCCCGCCATGACCGACGCCGCCAACCAGCAGCCCGCCGACGCTCCCGGCGCCCCCGACGCCGAGGTGATCGCCCTGGCCGGAAAGCTCTTCGACGCCGCCCGCGCCGGCGAGACCGACACCCTGGCCGCCTACGTGGACGCCGGTGCGCCCGCCGACCTCACCAACGACCGCGGCGACACCCTGCTCATGCTCGCCGCCTACCACGGCCACGCCGCCACCGTCGAAGCCCTGCTGGCGCGCGGCGCCGACCCGAACCGCGCCAACGACCGCGGCCAGACCCCGCTCGCCGGCGCCGTCTTCAAGGGCGCCGAGGACGTGCTGACCGTCCTGCTGGACGGCGGCGCCGACCCCACCGCCGGCACCCCGAACGCCGTCGACACCGCACGGATGTTCGGCAAGAACGAGCTGGTCGCCCGTTTCGAGGCCCGCTGATCCAGGTCGTAGGCTCTTCCCTCATGAAGAGCACCACCATGGAGGCCGGAACCGTCGAGTTCCGCGTCACCGGCTACGCCCACCCCGACGCCCAGGCCCTGTCGGCGGAGGTGCAGCAGGAGTACGTCCGCCGCTACGGCGACCCCGACGAGACCGTGCTGCACCTCGACGACTTCGACTCGCCGGCCGGCCTGTTCCTGATCGCCTACCTCGACGGCCGGCCGGTCGCCTGCGGGGGCTGGCGGGCCAAGCAGGCCGGGCCGGACGGGCTGCGCGACGGCGACGTCGAGCTGAAGCGGATGTTCGTGGTCCCCGCCGCCCGCGGCCGTGGCCTGGCCCGGGCGGTGCTGCGCCGCCTGGAGCAGACCGCCGCCGAGGCCGGCCGCACCCGCGTCATCCTGGAGACCGGCACCGAGCAGCCCGAGGCCGTGGCGCTGTACGGGTCCGAGGGGTACGCGGCGATCCGGAAGTTCGGCATCTACCGCGATCACCCGCAGAGCATCTGCCTCGGCAAGGAACTGCCCGCGGCGGCCTGACCGGCCCGCCCGGCGGGTAGGCTCACGACACCTCTGAGGGGGGACGATGAGCCAGCAACCGCCAGGATTCGACCGGCTCCCCGCCCTGGCCGCGCCCGGCGGGGAGCTGGACCAGCTGGTCCGGGGCGGCGTGCGCACCGTCGGGGCCGGCGCCGTCTGGGCCGTCGGCGATGCCGGAGGGGCGCTCGGCGGCGGCGCGCACGGCGTGCTCGGGCAGGGCCCGTACGCCCGGCTCGCCCCCGGGCCGGACACCCGGTACGACCTCGCCAGCCTCACCAAGATCGTCGCCCTCTGGCCCTGCGCCGGAGTGCTCCGGCAGGCCGGGCGGCTCCCGCTCGACGAACCGCTCGGCCGCTGGTGGCCGCCTGCCTCCGGGCACCCCGTCGGCGCGGTGACGGCCCGTCAACTCCTTGCGCACACCGCCGGAATGCTCCCGCACACCGGATTCGAGCAGCTCTACGGGCGCGACCTCGCGGCGATCCGGGCCGGGGTGATCGCCGCCCCGCTGCACCGCGCGCCCGGCACGGCCGTCGAGTACACCGACCGCGCCGCCGTCCTGCTCGGCTACCTCGTCGAGGACCTCGGCGGCGCGCCGCTGGACGAGCTCGCCACCCGCTGGATCTGGCGGCCGCTCGCCATGGCCGACACCCGGTACGGGCCGCTCGGCCCCGCCGACACCGCCCGCACCGCACCCACCGAGTATGACCCGCAGGCCGGGAGCCACCTGTGCGGCGTCGTCCACGACCCCTCGGCCCGGCTGCTCGGCGGCGTCTGCGGCAACGCCGGGGCCTTCTCCACCGCCCGCGACCTCGCCCGCTTCCTCGCCGCGCTGCTCGCCTCGCCGCCCCAACTGCCCTGGGGCGAGGCCTGGATCGCCGAGTCGCTGCGCGAGCAGACCGGCGGTCTCGCCCCCGCCCGCGGCCTGTCCTGGCTGCACGCCCCCGGCACCGACCCCGCCGAGGGCACCTTCGTCCACTACGGCTTCACCGGCACCGGCATCTGGATCTCCCGGCGGCTCGGCCGCTGGGCGCTGCTGCTCACCAACAAGGTCCACTACGACCGCGGCGTCCAGCCGCTCACCGACCTGCGCAACGCCTACCGGCGGGCGGTCTTCGGGTAGGAGCTCTCGTGCGTCGAGTACCCGATCGGGTGGATTAGGTACGAACCACCGGATCCGGCACGGGGGTTGCGGCAGAGTAGCCACCGCGACGGGGCACCGGCGGAGGAGGCGCGATGACGGACACCTGGCTCTCGGAACAGGACTGGCTGGCCGGACTGCTGCGCGCCTACGTCGGCTGCAGCGTGCTGCTCACCGGCGAAGGCGGCGACGTCCTGCTGCTGAAGGCCAGTTACCGCGCCCAGTGGCAGTTCCCCGGCGGCGGGATGGACCCGGGCGAGGGTCCCGCCGAATGCGCCGCCCGCGAACTGCGCGAGGAGACCGGGCTGGTGGCCGGCGAGCTGCGGCTGCTCGTCGTCGAGTGGCGCGATCCGATCCCGGGCCAGGGCGAACACGCCCACCCCGCCGTGCAGTTCATGTTCGACGGCGGAACGGTCCCGGCCGGCGCGACCATCCGGGTGCAGGCCGAGGAGATCGCCGAGTACGGGTACTTCACCCCCGCCCGGGCGGCCGCACTGCTGCACCCCTGCGCGGCGCGCCGGCTCACCCGGGCCCTGGCGGCCCGGCGCACCGGCGCCACCGCGCTGCTGCACTCCACGGGGTACGTCGGCTGACGGTCGGTCAAATATGCCAGTCGGTCGGGCCCGTCAGACCAGCGTGCTCCAGTAGTACCAGAACCGGTTGAGGATCAGCAGCGCGATCACCGCCGCCCACAGCACCGGCACCGCCCAGTGGTAGCGCGCCGCCTCCCGCACGACCGGCCGCAGCCGCGGACCCGCCGGGATCACCCCCGTCCGGAGGTTGTGCAGCGTCGTGTACCAGAACAGCACCACCACCGTCGCCCACACCACCATGCAGTACGGGCACAGCGCGCCGATCCGGTACAGCGCCTCGTCGATCAGCCAGTGCACGAACACCACACCCAGCAGGGTGCCCGCGTGCAGGCCCAGCCAGAACCAGCGCCGGTACGCGGCACCGGCCAGCAGCCCCGCCCCGACCGCCGCCAGCGCGCCGAAGGCGGCCAGCCCGAGCAGCGGGTTCGGGAACCCGAAGACCTCCGCCTGCTCGGTGCGCATCACCGAACCGCAGCTGATCACCGGATTGAGGTTGCAACTGGGGACGTAGGACGGGTTCTCCAGGATGCGGAGCTTGTCGAAGGTCAGGACGGCCGAGGCGGCCAGCCCGATCAGCCCGCCGAGGAACAGCAGCAGGGAGAACGCCCGGCCCGCGCCGACCGGCGCACGGCCGGCGTCGCCGGGGGCGGGAGGGGAGAGGTGCACAGAGGTAGCGGCGGTCATGGCAGCACACTCCGGTGGCTGGGAGGAGCCGGCCCGGCCGGGGTTCGGCCGGGCCGGTGGTGCCCTGCTTACTTCAGGCCGGCGGCCTGCTTGACCTGGGCGGTGAACTGCTCCGGCGTCACCGTGGACTGGCCGCTGAACAGCGTGATCGGCTTGCCGTCCACCTTGACCGTCGGGGTGCCCGTCACCCCGCTGCCGTTGAACGCCTCCGCGACCTTCGCCGCCCACGGCGCGTACGTCTTGTCGGTGACGGCCTTCACGAAGGCGTCCGTCTTCAGCCCGGGCACCTGGCCGGCCAGGTCGAGGATGTGGTTGACGTTGCCGAAGTCGTCCTTCCGCTCGTCGGGCTGGTTGGCGTACAGCACGTCGTGGAACTGCTTGAACTTGTCCACGCCCTCGTTCAGCGCGGCGCCCGCGGCGGCCAGCGCGGTGCGCGAGCCCTTGCCGCCGAGGGCGTTGTCCAGGAACGCCGCCAGGTGGAACTCCACCTTGACCGAGCCGTCCTCGGTCAGCTTCTTGACCGCCTCGCCGTTCGCCGCCTCGAAGTGCTTGCAGACCGGGCAGCGGAAGTCCTCGTACACCTCCATGGTGTGCGGGGCGTCGGCCTTGCCGTAGGTGATCACCGTGCCGTCCGGGCCGGAGGCGTTCGCCGGGACGACCAGCTCCGTCGGCGCGGCCGCATCGGCGGCCGCCGTCGAGTCCTTCTTGCCGGACGCCGAGTTGATCGCGACCGCCGCTCCGCCCGCGAGGGCGAGCACCGCGACGGCGGACACTGCCACGACGATCCGCTGGCGGCGCTTCGACGCCGCCTGCTCGATGCGCTGCGCCTCCTGGATCCGCTCACGGGCACTGATGCGCTTGGCCTGCTGCTTGCTGGGGGTCTGAGCCATGGAAGGCAACTCCTGTACGCGGCGCGCGGATGCGCGCGGGAAACCGCACCGGGTGCGGCGGGATCGAGTGAACGCGGGAGTTGTGCGCGCTGCCTGCGGACGAACGTGCGCGGCGGCCCTACGGCCTCGGGCGGGTCAGCAGGCAGGCGCGAGAACCGGCGGACCACGCCGGGGAGCCGGGCTCAGCACCACGTCCTCGCGGCGCGGCCGCTCGCGGTCCGACACCGGCAGCGGCACCCGCAGCACCGGCCGAACCGGAGCCGGGAGCAGCAGCAGGACCAGGGCGCGCAACGGGCGGGCCAGCGACTGGCGCAGCGCGCGCAGCGACCGGGCCAGGCCCGACAGGGCGGCGTCGCCCAGCCGCAGCCAGGCCGCGGCGGCCAGCGCGATCACCAGGTGCACCAGCAGGAGCAGCACCTGGGTCGCCGCCGGGGCCAGCGGCCCCACATGGCCCAGCGGACCGGCCAGCAGCGACCCGTCCACCGAACCGCCGCCACACACCAGCAGGTTCACACCGCGCGCGGGCACGTGCTCGGACAGGATCGGCCCACAGCCGGCCTGCCCCAGGTTGAACGTCGTGTTGAGCAGCAGCTCGACCGGCACCAGCACGCTGGAGATGTGCAGCAGCCGCCGCTCCCCGCCGGCCAGCGCGGCCGCGACCAGGAAGACGACGGCGGTCGCGGCCGCCACCAGCGAGAGCGGCAGCGGGCGACCCGTGATGACCACCTGGCCCAGCGCGGACAGCGGCACGGCGAGCGCGGTGAACACCGCGGCCCGCAGGGCCCTGATCGCATGGGTGGAGGTCGTCACGTCCCGGAGTATGCCACGACGCTTACATCCGGCACGAGGGCGCGTACCCGGGGAGTGGAAGCGTTGCCCGCCGGAGGCCGTTCGTTCACCCGCCTGACGCCCGCTCAGCCGGGACCGCTTCGCTGTTCGTGCGGGTCGGCGTCGTGTGCGCCGAGCGGTCGTCCCGGGCCTGGCTCGTCCCCGTCCCGGGCCTGCTCGTTCCCGTCGCGGTCCTGGTCGTCGTCGTGCGCCCGGACCCGTAGCCTGGAAGGCGTTCCCGGCGACCCCGATGAGGGGGTGAGCGCTCATGGCGCGACCCGCCACCACGGTGGGGCAGGTGCTGCTGGACCGCCTCGGCGGGCAGGCGGCGGTACTGGCCGGCCTCGACGACGCCGTCCGGGCGGACGAACCGGACGCGGTGCACCGGATGCGGGTCGCCTGCCGGCGGCTGCGCAGTGCCCTGCGGACCTTCCGGCGGCTGTTCGCCCCCGGGGCCACCGACCACCTGGTCGCCGAACTGCGCTGGCTCGCGGCCGCCCTCGGCCGCGCCCGGGACGGCGAGGTGCTCGCCGAGCGGCTGGCCGCCCAGGCCCGGGCACTGCCCGCCGCCTGCCGGCCGGAGCGGGTCGCGGCGGAGCTGGAGCGGTGGGGGCGGGTCGAGTACCGGCAGGCCTGGCCCGAGGTGCTCGCGGCCCTCGATAGCCCGCGCCGCCGCGCCCTCGCCGACGCCCTCGCCACCCTCCTCGCCGACCCCCCGCTGCGCCGCCGGGCCGGCCGTGACGCCGTCCCCGAGCTGGCCCGGATCGCCGAGCGCGAGCAGCACCGCACCGGCGAGCGAGTCCGGGCGGCCCTCGACACCGGGGCCGGGCCCGCCGAGCAGCGCGACCGCGCCCTGCACGAGGCCCGCAAGGCCGCCAAACGCGCCCGCTACGCCGGCGAGACCGCCGCCCCGGCGGTCGGCGCGGCCGCCGAGCGGTACACGGACCGGATGAAGGCCGTCCAGGAACTGCTGGGCGAGCACCAGGACGCGGTGGTCGCCGCCGGCACCCTCGCCGGGCAGGCCGCCGACAGCGGCGAGCCCTTCGGCCTCGGGGTGCTCTACGCCCGCCAGCTCACCGCCGCCGAGACGGCCCGGGCCCGGCTGCCCCAGGTGTGGGCCCGGGCGGCGGGGCGCAAGCTGCCGCGGTTCGGCTAGGTCCTGTCCGGTCGATCTTGGCGGATCAGCCCGCGGCTCCCCCAGCCTTCGGCCGGGAGGTACCCCCATTACGCGCCCGGCTGGGCGTGCGCCCGGACCGCCCTCGTACTGGACGTACTTGGGCGATTCGGGCGTGCGTCCAGGCGGGATGCCCGGCGTCGCGGGCCCGCCAAGATTGGCCGGACAGGACCTAGGCCAAACCTAGGCCCAACCTAGAACGGCGCCGCGTGGGCCGGGGCCGCGTCGTGGGCGGCGGCGAAGGCGTGGCGGGCGCGGCTGCCGGGTGGGGCGAGGCAGACGAAGACGTACCGGCCCTCCTCGGGCAGGGCGAGCACGGTGTAGTCCAGGACGTCGGTGTCCAGGGCCGGGTGGCGGATGTGGAGCCGGCCGGGGCCGGGCGGCCCGGCCCGGTGGCGGTCCCACAGTGCGGCGAAGGCCGGGCTGTCCGAGGACATCCGGCGGACCAGGCGGGTGAGCCCGCGATCGCCGGGGCGGTCCGCGTGGTGGGCGCGCAGCGAGGCGACGAGGTCCGCGCCGATCGAGCCGGTGGCCGCGAGGTTGCCCTGCGAGCGGTCCCCGTACGGGCAGCAGAACACCTGCCAGAGCAGGTTGCGCTCGTGGGGCGGGCGCCGTTCCGGCCAGGCCATCAGCAGGCCGGCCGGGCGGTTCCAGGCGAGGAGTTCGAAGGTCGGGCCGGTGACGAAGGCGGGCGCGGCGTCCAGGGTGTCCAGCAGCGCCAGGGTGGTGGCGGAGACGGCCGGTGGCTCGGGCGACGCCCCGGCCGGTGCGCGGTGCCGGGCAGCCAGCCGGTGCAGGTAGGCGCGCTCCGCCCCGGCCAGTTGCAGGGCCTCGGCGATGCCGTCGAGGACCGGGCCGGTGGGCACCCGCTGGCGGCCCTGCTCCAGCCGGGCGTAGTAGTCGGCGGAGATGCCCGCGCGGGCCGCCACCTCCTCGCGGCGCAGCCCGGGCGTCCGGCGGCGCCCGGCCGGGGGCAGGCCCGCCTCGGCGGGCGCGAGGCGGGCGCGGCGGGCGCGCAGGAACGCGCCCAGCGGGGTCTCGGGCATGCGGTCACGCTGCCACAGCCGGGTGGGGTTAGCCAGGACCTGGCCGTCCCTGGCTGGCTCGTCCCCGGTCGGCCCGTCCCCGGGAAGGGCTGGCCGCTGGTGGCCCGGGCGGGGCGCCGGGAGGCTCGCCGCATGGGACTTCTCGACGACAAGGTCACGATCGTCACCGGCGCCGGGCGCGGCATCGGTGCAGCCGCCGCCCGGCTGTTCGCCCGGGAGGGCGCGCTGCTGGTGCTGGCCGCCCGCTCCGGCGCCGAGGTGGAGGCGCTGGCCGCCGCCCTGCGGGCAGGCGGGGCCCGGGCGGTGGCCGTCGCCGCCGACCTGACCACCGCCGAGGGCGCCGAGCGGACGGTCGAGGCGGCGCTCACGACGTACGGCCGGCTGGACGCGGCCTTCGACAACGCGGGTTCCGGCCTGTCGCCGGCCCCGCTCGCCGAGCGCTCCGAGGCCGAGTGGGACGACACCCACGCGCTCAACCTGCGCGGCAGCTGGCTCTGCCTGCGGGCCCAGCTGCGGGCGATGGCTGCGGGCGGTCGGGGCGGCGCGGTGGTGCTCAACTCCGGGGTGGGCGCGCTGGTGGGCGGCTTCGGGGACGGCGTCCAGCAGGCCGCCAAGCACGGCCTGACCGGCCTGGTGAAGGCGGCCACCGCCGACTACGCCCGGCACGGCATCCGGGTCAACGCCGTCGCGCCCGGCGTGGTGCGGACGCCCTCGACGGAGCAGTTCTTCGGGTCCGGCCTGGAGTTCGAGGACCTGGTCATCCGCTCCACCCCGCTGGGCCGGGCGGGAGCGGACACCGAGATCGCGGAGGCGGCGGCCTGGCTGCTGAGCGACCGGGCGTCGTACGTGGCCGGGGTGACCCTGCCGGTGGACGGCGGCATCACCGCGACCCGGCGGTTCGACTGAGTGCGGGCCCGATCAGTTGGGGGCCCGGCTGGTCGGGGCCGGCTCGACGGCACCGTACGGGGGTCGGTGCCGTCGGGCCTACTCCGGCGCCGGTTCCAGCCCGGCCGATCGGGCGGCGGTGCGGAGCAGGGCGCGGAGCATGGGGGTGGTGAGGCGGCCGGTGTTGGTGTTGCGCGGGCTCACGTGGTAGCAGCCGTACAGCTGGAGGGCGGGGCCGCCGTCGGTGGCGGGGAGGACGGCCAGGGCGCCGTGGCCGAAGGCGGGGCGGGGCCGGGGGACCTGCCAGCCGGCCTGCGCGAGGGCGGGCAGGAGGGCCTGCCAGGCGAAGCCGCCGAGGGCGACTACGGTCCGTACGGTGGGGCGCAGCAACTGGAGTTCGCGGGTGATCCAGGGGCGGCAGGTGTCGCGTTCGGCGGTGCTGGGCTTGTTGTCGGGCGGGGCGCAGCGGACCGGGTCGGTGATGCGGACGCCGCGCAGGTGCAGGCCGTCGCCGTACCGGACGGACTCGGGGCGGTTGGCGAGCCCGAGGTCGTAGAGCGCCGCGTAGAGCAGGTCGCCGGACGGGTCGCCGGTGAAGATCCGGCCGGTGCGGTTGGCGCCGTGGGCGGCGGGGGCGAGGCCGACCAGGACGAGCGGGGCGTCGGGCGGGCCGAAGCCGGGGATCGGGCGGGCCCAGTAGTCCCAGTCCAGGTAGGCGCGGCGCTTGGTGCGGGCGGTCTCCTCGCGCCACTCGACCAGGCGCGGGCAGGCCCGGCAGTCGGTGACGACGCGGTCCAGCGCGGTGAGCGAGATGGCGCGGGCGGCGGCCTCGGCGGGGTGGCGGGGGTGGCCGGGGTCGTCGGCGGCGGCGGACTGCGGCATGGCCCCGATCCTAGTAGGGCTTTGTCAGGTCCTGTGGTGGGAGCGGGGCGGATGCGGGTCGGTCGCATATCGGGCAGGCACCGGTCCAGGGGGCCTGGGCGGGTGAGGCATCCCTCCCCTCGCCTGACCATCCGTGGCGCCCGACAAAGCCCTACTGGGCCCTGTCCGGCCGCACCCGCTGGGCGGTCTGGACGGTGGCCTGGTTGAACCGCCGGGTGACGGTGGCCCGTCGACCGGGTTGGGCCCGGTGATCGGGGCGGTGGCGAGAAGGTCCGGTGGGACCGGGAGGCAGCAATGGTGGAGAACGGGTACGCGGGTCCGTCTCGACGGCAGGTCCTGACGGCCGGCGCGCTGGCCGGCGCGACGGTGCTGAGTTCCGGCATGTGGGCGACCGAGGCGTCGGCGGCGGCACCGCCGGCGATCTTCTACTCGCCGCACCAGGACGACGAGGCGTTGGGCCTGGCCGGGGCGATCCTGGAGCACAAGGCGGCCGGCCGGCCGGTGTACCTCGTGCTGGTGACACGGGGAGAGAACGACGGGCTGGCGAAGCTGATGAACACCGATCCCTGCCCGCTGACCACAGGCTCGGACCGGCACCCCTGCGCGGCCGGCGGCCACCACGGGGTGAACTGGCCGACCGACGGCAGCAGCAAGATCGTCCCTTGCCGGACGGCCGAGTTCATGGCCTCTGCCGCCACCCTCGGGGTCGACAAGGTGATCAACCTGAAGATCGTCGACTCCCCCTACGGGGGGCCCGATGCCTTCGCCCGGTTCGTCGCCACGGTCAAGTCGAAGATCGCGTCCATCGCGCGGCAGTACCCGGGCGCCTCGCACAAGTTCACCGCGGGCTGGCTGGAGATCACCGACACCCACAAGGCGATCGCCGACGCGGCCGTGCAACTGGCCCGCGAGGGCAAACTCACCGACGTGCGCTTCAATTTCGTCTACGCCTACGACCAGCCGCTCGGCTCCCGCGCGAACGGTGCCGCCTACGTGCTGGACATCCCTGCCGCGCACATGGCGACCAAGCGCAACGCCATCTACTGCTACAACACCTGGGCCCCGTCCCGGAACCTCTACGCGCTCGGCTACCACAGCGTCCCGAACAAGCTGGAGTCCGCGCACAACGACCCGCACGAGTACGTCTTCACCCTCCCCAACAACTCGTACCAGTTCGGGAGCATCACGGCCCCGCACCCGGAGTGGTCGTAACAGAACAGGGCCGGGGTCGGGCTGTCGGCGGACGGCCCGACCCGGACTCCCGCTCAACCCCGCGGGACGAACCGGTCACCACCGCCCCACCGATCCCCGAGCGGGTGATCGTCTCGCAGCGACGTTCGAGGCCGGACAACCCCCGACCCCCACCACCGGACCTGACAAAGCCCTCCTAGGGCTCGCGCTGGGCTCGCACCGGGCCCGCATCGGCCGTGCACCGAGCTCGTGCCGGGCCCGTATCGGCCCTGCGCCGGCCTGGCCGGGCAGGCGTAGCGTGGAATCAGCTGCTCCGGCGGCCCCCCGGCTGGGCCGGGTCGGCGACGGCCGGGGCTGGCTGGTGCGCGAGGAGGCCTCGCCGAGGCCGCAAGGAGGCCGCGATGATCGTCGATGCGGTGCTGGGTGCCATCGGGGGGCTGGTCGGGCTGGGGGCGATCTGGGCGGGCCTGAGCGTCCGGGTCGTCCAGCAGTTCCAGAAGGGAGTGGTGTTCCGCTTCGGCCGGGTGCGCAGGGATGTGCGCGAGCCCGGGCTGGTGGGGCTGCTGCCGATCGCGGACAAGCTGCGCAAGGTGAACGTGCAGATCGTGACGATGCCGATCCCGGCGCAGGAGGGCATCACCCGGGACAACGTGACCGTCCGGGTGGACGCGGTGGTGTACTTCCGGGTCGAGGACCCGGTGAAGGCGATCGTCAACGTGCAGGACTACCACTTCGCGATCTCCCAGGTGGCGCAGACCTCGCTGCGCTCGATCATCGGCAAGAGCGAGCTGGACGACCTGCTGGCCAACCGCGAACCGATCAACCAGGGGCTGGAGTTGATGATCGACAGCCCGGCGCTGGGCTGGGGCATCGAGATCGACCGGGTGGAGATCAAGGACGTCGCGCTGCCGGAGTCGATGAAGCGCTCGATCGCGCGGCAGGCGGAGGCCGAGCGGGAGCGGCGGGCGCGGATCATCACGGCGGACGGTGAGTTCCAGGCCTCGGCCCGGTTGTCGGAGGCGGCGGCGGTGATGAGCGCGACCCCGGCGGCGCTCCAACTGCGGCTGCTGCAGACGGTGGTGGAGGTGGCAGCGGAGAAGAACTCGACGCTGGTGCTGCCCTTCCCGGTGGAGCTGCTGCGCTTCCTGGACAGTGCGACGGACAACCAGCAGCGGGCCGCGGTGAACGCCGCGGCGGCAGCGGCGAAGGGCGCCGAACGGGCCGCCGTGGAGCGGGAGGAGGCGGCGAAGGCGGAGGTCGAGCAGGACCGGTTGCAGCACGAACTCCCGCCGCTGGAGGAATTGTTGGACCAGTCGCCGCTGCCGGGCGCGGACGCGCCGGGCGGGCGTGCGGAGCCGGACCAGGCGGCCTGACCGGCGCCCGGTGGCGGCCGCCGCGGGCCCGGACCAGGATGGACAGGGGGCGGAAGCCAGGCCAGGAGGCGGGATCATGACCAGAGCCAGCGACATCATGCACCCGGGCGCGGAGTGCATCCGCGAGCACGAGACGCTCGCCGCCGCCGCCCGGATCATGCGGGAACGGCACGTCGGCGCGCTGCCCATCTGCGGGGAGGACGACAAGCTGCTGGGCATCGTGACCGACCGCGACATCGTGCTGCGCTGCGTCGCCGAGGGCCGGGACCCGGCCGGGGTGACGGCGGGCGAGCTGGCCCTGGGCCGGCCGATGACGGTGGAGGCGGACGAGGACGCGGAGCAGGTGCTACGGGTGATGGAGCAGTACCGGGTGCGCCGGCTGCCGGTGATCAACCACCCGGAGCACAAGCTGGTCGGGATGATCAGCGAGGCGGACATCGCGCGCGGGCTGCCGCAGGCCCGGGTCGCGGAGTTCGTGTCGGCGGTCTGCGCGGAGGAGGCGCCCGCGGAGGAGGCGGCCAAGGCCGGGGCCTGACGGCGGCGGCTGATCCGGGCCGGGGGGTCAGTGCCAGCTGTGGCGGATCAGGGACGCGGCGAATCAATCAGGGCATCGTCCGGCCAGCGTGTCGAGGTGGCGGCGCAGCACGGCGCGCAGTTCGTCCGGGCCGACCAGGTCCGGGTGCTGGACGGCCTGGAGGGTGAGGCCGTCGAGCAGGGCGGAGAGGCGGCGGGTCTCGACGGCGAGGTCGAGGCCGGGCGCCAGGGCGCCGGAGTGTTCGGCCTCCGTCAGGACGCGGTGGATCAGCTCGTCCAGTCCGGCCTGCAACTCGGCGGCGCGGGAGTGGAGTTCGGGGCGGGTGCGGGCAGCGGTGACGAAGGACAGCCAGAGCGCGGACTCCTCCCGGCGCTCGGCGTCCAGCGGGAGGGTCTCGGTGAGGAGTTCCTCGACCTGTGCGCGGCGGTCGGTGCCGCCCTCCGGGTCGAGCAGGGTGCGGGCGTGGGTGCGGATGCGGCTGTCGATGCGGAGGGCCAGCTCCTGCATCGCGAAGATCATCAGTTCGGAGCTGCCGGCGAAGTAGTGCCGTACCGAGCCGATGGCGAGCCCGGCCTCGTCCGCGACGTTGCGCAGTGAGGCGCGTTCCAGTCCCTCTCGGGCGGCGACGCGGAGCACGGCGTCGGCGACGGCCTGGCGGCGTTCCGCGGGGTCCACGATCTTGGGCATGTTGCCGTTATAGCACGGTCGAGCTAAATTGCTGATTTAGCATGGTCGAGCTAAAAAACTCCCGGGGAGGGGTGTGTCGATGAACGTCTGGCTGCAAGCGGGGTTGATCGCCGTCGTGGTCGTGGTGGTGGTGATCCGGCGGCTGCGTGGGGAACCGCTCAATGCCCGGGACCTGTTCGCGCCGCCGGTGGTGCTGACCGCGATCGGGTTCTGGTCGCTGGTGCGGCACCCGGGTCTGGGCGCGGGTGACTACGCCTGGGTGGCCGCCGGTGCCGCGCTCGGCGTCGGGCTCGGGGTGCTGCGCGGCATCACCGTCACGCTGTTCGAGCGCGACGGTGTGGCGTGGCAGCGGTACACCGGCCGGACTTTCCTGGTCGCCGCCGGCTCCCTCGCGGTGATGGCGGGCTTCGGCCTCCTCGCCGGCCGCTTCGGTCTCGCTCCGGACGCCCGGCCGGTGCAGTTGTCGATCGGCGTGGGCTTCCTCGGTGAGGCCCTGGCGGTCGGCTGCCGGGTGCTCGTCGCGGGTCTTCCCTTCGCGCCCGAGCGGCGGGGTCTGAATCCGCCACTCGGCGCGGATCGAATCAGGAGGTAACTTTGGTTGTCGTAGGCCGGTTCGGTAACTATGGTTGTCGCATGACATCGATCGAGATCACCCCCGAGGAGCGGTCCGAGCTGGCCAGGGCGCTCGGTGACGCCCTGAACCCTCTTGCCAGGGCTGTTCGTTCGCGCGAGACCGGGCTGCCCGAAAACCGGATGTGGAACGCGGACCCGGCCGAGGTCGCGCTCTCCGCCCTCGCCACCTGGAAGGTGGTGGACACGGAGGTCAAGCGGCTGACCGCGATCGCGGCGGCGACGGCGGGTTCCTACGGCGCGAGCTACGAGCAACTGGGCGCGGCCTGGGGCATCACCCGGCAGGGTGCCCGGAAGAAGTGGCCGGAGGCCCGCCCGGCGGCGCCGCACGGCATGCTCGAACTGTTCGGCGGAACAGCCGAGTTGGAGCAGGAGGCGGAATCCGGCGACTGGCGCTGGGCGGGCGTCGGCGCCGACGGCGCGCGCGGCGCGGCCGACCGCGGCTACCCGACGAAGGAGGAGGCCGCGGCCCGCGCCGGGGCCTTCCTCGGCGAGCACGCCGCGCCCTAGGAACGCTCCCGAAGCGCCCGGGCGATCAGTTCCGCCAGGTGCAGGGCCTGGCGGCCCTGGGCGAGTTGGGAGATCTGGGTGCGGCAGCTGAAGCCGTCGGCCAGGATCACCGTGTCGGGGGCGGCGGCCCGGACCTCGGGGAGCAGGACGCGCTCGGCGATCGCCTCGGACACCTCGAAGTGGCCCCGCTCGAAGCCGAAGTTGCCGGCCAGGCCGCAGCAGCCGGAGTCCAGCACGCGGTTGTGCAGGCCGAGTCGGGCCTCGACCCGGCGGTCGGCGGCGCTGCCGAGGACGGCGTGCTGGTGGCAGTGGGTCTGGGTGACGGCGTCCAGCGGGACGTGGGGGAGCGGGGCGTCGGGGGCGTACTGGTCGAGGAACTCGGCGAAGGTGCGGGTGCGTTCGGCGAGCGGGCGGCCGTCCGGGCCGAGCAGCCGGGGCAGGTCCTCGCGCAGGGCGGCGGTGCAGCTCGGGTCCATCCCGACCACCGGGGTGTCGGCGGGCAGTCCGGTGTCGGCCAGCGTCCGCAGGCTGCGCCGCAACACCCGGCGGGCGGTGCCGAGTTGGCCGGTGGAGTACCAGGTCAGGCCGCAGCAGACCGGGCCGGCGGGCAGCCGCACGTCGAAGCCCAGGTGCTCCAGCACCTCGACGGCGGAGCGCAGCACGTTCGGCTGGAGGTGGTCGGAGAAGGTGTCCGGCCACAGCAGCACCGGCCGTGCCCCCGCCGGGGCCGGGTGCGCGGCGCGGTGGCGGCGGTACCAGCGGGTGAAGGTCTCCGGCGGGAGGACCGGCAGCACACGGCGCCGGTCGATCCCGCCGAGCAGCTTGAGCAGCCCGGCGGCCGGGGAGCGGGCGAGGGTGTTGGCGGCGCCGGGGGCGAGGGCGGCGGCCCGCAGCCAGCGCGGCAGCCAGCCCATCGAGTAGTGGGCGAGCGGGCGCGGGCGGTGCCGGTAGTGCTGGTGGAGGAACTCGGCCTTGTAGGTCGCCATGTCGACATGGACCGGGCAGTCGCTCGCGCAGCCCTTGCAGCTCAGGCAGAGGTCCAGGGCCTCCCGGACCTCCGTCGAGCGCCAGCCGTCGGCGATCGCCGCGCCGCCCTGGCGGCCGGGAGGTGCCGCCATGCCGCGCAGCATCTCGGCCAGCAGCCGGGCCCGGCCCCGGGTGGAGTGCCGTTCCTCGCCGGTGGCCATGTAGCTGGGGCACATCACCCCGGTGTTCGGGTCCACGCACTTGGCGACGCCGACGCAGCGGTGCACGGCCTTGGCCAGGCTGCCGCCGTCCTGCTCGTACGGGAGGGCGAGCGGCAGCGGGCGGCGCGGGGCGGTGACGAAGCGCAGGTCGGCGTCGAGCGGGCGCGGGTCGACCAGCGCCCCCGGGTTGAGCAGGTGCTCGGGATCCCAGATCCGTTTGAACTCGCCGAACAGGGCGATCACTTCGGGCGGGTACATCCGGGGCAGCAGCTCGCCGCGGGCCTGCCCGTCGCCGTGCTCGCCGGAGAGCGACCCGCCATAGGAGACCACCAGGTCGGCGGCCTGCTCCAGGAACTCCCGGAAGACCAGCACCCCGGCGGGCTCGTCCAGCGGGAAGTCGATCCGCAGGTGCACGCAGCCGTCGCCGAAGTGCCCGTACGGCACGCCGTGCAGGCTGTGCCGGCGCAGCAGGGCGCGCAGGTCCCGCAGGTAGTCGCCGAGGCGCTCGGGCGGGACGGCGGAGTCCTCCCAGCCGGGCCAGGCCTCGCCGCCGCCGGGCAGCCGGGTGACGATGCCGGCGCCCGCCTCCCGGACGGCCCAGAGCTGGCGCTGCTCGGCCGGGTCGGTGACGAGGGCGACGGAGGCGGAGCGTTCGCGGCGCACCGCGTCGGCGAGCCGGCGGGCGGCCTGGTAGGCCTCGACCGGGGTGGCGCCGCCGGTCTCCAGGAAGAGCCAGCACTCGCCCGCGGGCAGCCGGTCCAGCGCGGGCGGTCGGGGGCCGGCGGCGAGCAGTGCGGCGATCAGGTCGGCGGACATGCCCTCGGCGGTGAGCGGCCCCAGCGGCAGCAGCGCGGGGACGGCGTCGGCGGCGGCGCCTTCGTCGGGGTAGCCGGCCACCACCAGGGCGCGCGCGGGCGGTTCCTCGACCAGCCGGACGGTCGCGCCGAGCAGCACCGCGCAGCTGCCCTCGGTGCCGGTGAGCGCGCGGGCCAGGTCGTGGCCGTGCTCGGGCAGCAGGGCGTCCAGCGGGTAGCCGGAGGTGCGGCGGGGCAGCGCGGGCAGGCCCTGGCGGATGGTGGCGAGGTTGCGGTCGGTGAACTCCTGGAGCTGCCGGTGGAGTTCACCGGGCCGCCCGGGCAGGGCACGGAGCGCGGCGCGCTCCTGCGGGGTGAGCCGGCCGCCCACGGTCAGCTCGGTGCCGTCCGCGAGCAGCAGCTCCAGCCGCTCGACGTTGTCCGAGGTGCGCCCCCAGGCGAGCGAGTGCGAGCCGCAGGAGTCGTTGCCGATCATGCCGCCGAGGGTGCAGCGGCTGTGTGTGGACGGGTCGGGGCCGAAGCGCAGCCCGTACGGCCGGGCGGCGCGCTGGAGGTCGTCCAGCACGGTGCCCGGCTGGACCCGGGCGGTGCGGGCCTGCGGGTCGACGTCCAGGACGGCGCCGAGGTGGCGGCGGAAGTCCAGCACCACCGCGCCCGGGCCGATCGCCTGCCCGCCGATGCTGGTGCCCGCCCCGCGCGGCACCACCGGCACGCCGTACTGGCGGCAGAGCGCGACGGCGGTGCGGACGTCGTCGAGGTCGGCGGGTTTGACCACGCCGAGCGGCAGCTGCCGGTAGTTGGACGCGTCGTGGCTGTAGACGGTCCGCTCGGCGGTGCCGAAGCGGACCTCCCCGCGCAGTACGGCGGCCAGTTCGCGGGCCAGCTCGGCCCCGGGGGCTGCGGACGGACGGCTCACCAGGGACCTCCGGGCGGGTGCGGCGACGGCTCCGGCCGATCATGGCAGCCGCGCGCCCGCAGGGGTACCGGCCACGACCGGGGTACCGCCGATGGGGTGTCGGTCGGCGGCCGCCCGGACAGGACCTCGGCCCCGCCGCCTGCGGAGGCGGGGTCGCGCACGTGCGGAGTCCAGTCACCGCCGCCCGGTGAGCGTGCCGCGGGCGATGTGGGAGAGCTTGGCCATCTCGAACGCCGGGTAGGCGCCGCCGGCCAGCAGCGAGAACTTGATCCCCTCGCGGCCGCCGGGCCGCCGGTGGCCGGGTGGCTGGAAGCGCCGGTGGTGCTCGGCGGCCCGGTGGAAGAACTGCGGCCGCTCGGCGCGGGTGACGCACCCGGCCAGGTCGAAGACGAACAGGTAGTGCCGGATCATCCGGACGAACAGCGCGTCCCGCACCGCGTACAGGTGCGGCTGGTCCTCCAGCAGCGCGAAGCTGCGCTCGTACTGGTCGAAGAGGTCGAACACGCCGCTGCCCGGGGAACCGGTGGGGTGGACGGTCTCCCGGCGGCGCAGCTGCACGCACTCGCGCGCCAGCGCGGCGACGCGGCGGGCGCCGAGCAGTGCCGCGTGCACCACCGGGATCTCCTCGTACCGGCCGTCGGGGAAGGCCAGCCGCAGCTCCTCCCAGTGGCCGCGGCGGATCAGCCGGTCCCAGACCAGCGGCGGCGCGCCGAACAGGGCGGGCTGGTCGAAGGGCTCGAACACCTCGGGGCCGGCCTCGGCGAGCAGTGCCTCCGCCCCGCCCGGCCAGTCCCGGCCGTTGTGCCGGCGGGAGTGGCCGAACAGCAGCAGATCCACCGGGCCGGTCTGCCCGAGCCGGTCGGCGAGGGCCTGCAGCGCGTCCTGGGGCAGCTGGTGGTCGGCGTCCAGGAACAGCAGGTACTCGCCGGCGGCCCGCGCCGCCCCCGCGTTCCGGCTCACCCCGACCCCGACCGCCGCGTTGAGGTGCAGGACCGACAGCCGCGGGTGCCGGGCCGCGTACGCGTCGGCGAGCTCGCCCGCGGCGTCGGGGGAGCGGTCGGCGACCACGATCACCTCGACGTCCTGGAGGGACTGCGCGAACAGCGAGTCCAGGCAGTCCGCGAGCTGTTTGTGCTGGTCGTAGGCGGGGAGCACGACGCTGATGAGGGGTGAGGGCATGACGCCGGAGCGTAAGAGGACGCGCTGACCGTGGCAAAGCCCTGACGGTGCGTAATACCGAGCAATTCCCGCCAAATCGTACGACCGTACGCCATATCTTCACGCGGCCTGCCGGACGCGTCCACGACAGCCGGAACGCGCGGGGCCCGCGACGCGTGGTGCGTCGCGGGCCCGGGGTGAGTCGAGGCTCGGCAGCCTCGGTTTAGTACCAGTGGTGGTTCTGCCAGAACGACCAGGCGGCGCAGGGGCTGCCGTAGCGGGAGTTCATGTAGTCCAGGCCCCACTTGATCTGGGTGGCCGGGTTGGTGCGCCAGTCGGAGCCGGCCGAGGCCATCTTGCTGCCGGGCAGCGCCTGGACCAGGCCGTATGCGCCGGAGGAGGCGTTGACGGCGAGGTGGTTCCAGCTGCTCTCGCGGGACACGATGTTGCTGAAGCACTGGAGCTGGCCGGCCGGGACGAGCTGCGCGGCGATCTGCTGCGGGCTGCCGGTGAGGGCCGGGGCGCTGGTGAGGTCCTGGCGCGCCTGCGAGCGGGAGGCGGCGGCGTCCGCGTCGGCCTTGGCCTTGGCGTCCGCCTGGGCCTTCGCGTCGGCCTCGGCCTGCGCCTGGGCGGCGGACTCCGCCTCGGCCTGCGCCTGGGCCTGGGCTTCCTGAGTGGCCTGGTCGGCGGCGGCGGCAGCGGCAGCGGTGTCAGCCTGGGCCTGGTCGGCGGCCGCCTTGCCGTCCACCGTGACGGCGGCCGCGGGGGCGGCGGCCTCGGTGGTGTTCCCGGCCTGCGGGAGGGCGAGGGCGGCGGTGGCGGCGCTCGCGACGACGAGGGTGGCGATGCCGGTGATCAGGGAGTTGCGGCGGGCATGGCTGAGCTGCATGAAGCGGACAATCCTTTTCCGTCGGGGGCCGTGCCGGTGGCACCGGGTGCGGGGCATCGCACGGGCGCCCGGGTGAGCGGGGCCCGCGCGGCCGTCCGGGACGGCCGTGGTGCCCCGGCGGAAGTGGCGGGGCGGGTCGGCTGCGCGGCGGACGGGGCCGGCTGCGCTGCCTGGCGACGGGCCATTCTTCGCAGGGCCGGGGACGGGTGGCAAAGGCAGGTGCCACTACGGCGGGTAGTAGCCGCAGGGTGGCTGCGGCGAGACGCGGTGATGGGTTTGGGATAATTTGTCCGACTTGCGTACTTGTGGGTCGAAGGTCGGTGGCGCGAGCGGAATGCGTGGGTGTGAGGTGCGGTGGCCTGCGTTCTTCGAGGCATTCCGGGCAGCCCGACGCGGGACGGGAGCCCGTGCCGGGGGGTCGGCCGGCGCCCGGGCCGTAGCCGTCCACTATCGGGGGCAGTAGACGGCGAACCCCGTGTGGGCGGCCTCACACCTCCGGCCGGCCGGGATCGGCGCAGGGTGACCGGCCGGTCACCGCTTCAGGAGGTCGCGTACGGGTTCCCGGTGGCGGGCCGGGAGGCCGGCTCCGCCGCCGATTCCTGCTCCTGCTCCTGCTCGTCCGCCGTGGCCGCGTCGTGGACCGGGTCGAGGGCGAGGTCGCGGGCCAGGTCCCGGGCCAGCAGGGTGGCGCCCGCGACGGCCCCCGGCATGGCGAGCACCGTCACCAGCGGAACCAGGAACGCCAGGATCAGCGGCGTGCCGAAGCCCAGCGCCAGCCCGAGCCGGGCGCGCAGCAGCCGGATCCGCTCACGCTGCGGCACCCCGCGCCGCTGGAGGGCGACGGCGACGAGCTCGACGGTCAGGAAGAAGCCGGACACCAGGAAGCCCAGCGCCGGCACCACCGTCTGCCCGATCACCGGGATGAAGCCGCAGGCGAACAGCACCACGCCGAACGCGGCCACCCGCACCAGGACGGAGGCGCTGTCCCGTACCGCGATCACCAGTTCGCGCCACAGCGGCGACTCCGGCGGGGTGGGCGCACCGCCCTCGGTCTCGTCGACCTTCGCGGACAGCGCCTCGTAGAAGGGCTGACCGACCAGCAGCGTGACGGCGGTGAAGGTGAGCAACGAGAGCAGCAGGCCGCCGCCGAAGGCGATCGCGGCGATCGCGTCGCGCAGCAGGCCCTGCCAGGGCGAGCTCCAGTGGTCGGCGAACGGGGTGGCCCAGTCGGCGAGGTCCTTCGACCAGCCGCCGAGGAAGACGAGCGCGACGGCGTACCCGGCCAGGGTGAGCAGTGCGGGTAGTATGCCGAAGCCCCACCAGCGGCCGTGCCGACCCACCCACTTCTGGCCCCCGACCAGGTACTTCATCCCCGCCACAAGATCTCGCATGGGCGATCACCTTAGGGCATGTCTGACAATTCCCGCCGGGCGTGCGGCGTCGCGAATTGTCAGACATGCCCTGGCTTCCCCGTCCGGAACCCCGCATTGCCGTGTTCCTGCCAGTTTCGACCGGCAGGGTCGGGCCCCTCCTGTCGCGACGCCTTCGGGGCCACCCTCGGTGCTCCCCGACCTGTCAGTGGAGGAGTCTGATGAAGCGTCAATTCGGCAGATTCATCGTGTTGTTGGCCGCACTGCTGCTCGGCACCGGCGCGCTGGTGCTACCCGCCGCCGCCTCGCCCGCACCCTCGGCGCCGTCGCCGGGCGTGGTCGGCGGCACGCGGGCGGCGCAGGGCGAGTTCCCGTTCGTGGTGCGGCTCTCGATGGGCTGCGGCGGCGCGCTCTACACCCCGCAGATCGTGCTCACCGCCGCCCACTGCGTCAACGGCACCGGCGCCGACACCAGCATCACCGCGACCGCCGGCGCGGTCGACCTGCGCAGCGGCAGCGCGGTCAAGGTCCGCTCGACGTACGTGTACCAGGCGCCCGGCTTCTCCGGTGCGGAGAGTGGCGACGACTGGGCGCTGATCAAGCTGGCCTCGCCGGTCGGCGGCAGCCAGGTGAGCACGCTGCCGACCACCGACTCCACCGCCTACGACAGCGGCACCTTCACCATCATGGGCTGGGGCGCCGCGACCGAGGGCGGCGCGCAGCAGCGCTACCTGCTCAAGGCCACCGTGCCGTTCGTCGACGACGCCGCCTGCGCCAACGCCTACCCGGGCCTGAACAGCGCGGCCTCGCTCTGCGCGGGCTACGTCGACCAGGGCGGCGTCGACACCTGCCAGGGCGACTCCGGCGGGCCGATGGTCCACCGGGACGCGGCCGGCCGCTGGGTCCAGGTCGGCATCGTCAGCTGGGGCAACGGCTGCGCCCGGCCCGGCTACCCGGGCGTCTACACCAAGGTCAGCACCTACGCGGCCGACATCGCCTCGGCGGCGGCCGGGCTCTGACGCCGACCGCCGAAGAGCCGAAGAACCGAAGAGCCGGAGCGCCCGGAGAATCCCCACCGGGCGCTCCGGCGCGTCCGCCGTCAGCGGTCAGCGGTCAGCGGTCAGCGGTCAGCGGTCAGCCGTCCGCCGGGGGCCGGTGCGCCGTCGAGCCGCCCAGCCAGGCCCGGGCCCGGCGCCGCTCGTAGGCGATCCGGCCGGTGGCGTCGGGCGGCAGCCGGGAGAGGACGGCGGCCGCGGCCTCGTGGCGCCCGGCCCGGGCGTACGCCCCGGCGAGGCGGCCGGCGACCAGGGCGTGGTCGTGCGGGTGGGCGGCCTGGTCCAGGCGCCCCAGGGCGGCGCCCAGGTGGGCCACCGCCGCGTGCGCGTGGGCGGTGCGGCCGGTGCGGACGGCGAGGTCCCGGTGGCAGGTGCCGTGGGCGACGCCCAGCACCAGGGCCGCTCGGGCGGCCCCGGGCACCGGCTCGCCGGCCCGCAGGGCGGCCTCGGTCAGCCGTTCGGCGTCCGCCATCGCCCGCCACGTCTCGGGCGCCGCGCCGGCCAGCGCGTGGGCGTGCGCCTGGGCGAGGGCGGCCCAGGCCCGCAGGCCGGGCAGGGTGCGGGCGGTGGCGTGGGCGGCCTCGGCCAGGGCGAGCGCGGTGGCCGGGTCGCCGCTCCACCAGTGCAGGGTGCTCTGCCGGGCGAGCAGGGCGGCCGCGGTCGGCTGGTCGTCGGCGGCGCGGGCCCATTCCAGTCCGGCCGCGTACCAGCCGAGCGCGCGGGTGCGGCGGTCCCCCTCGAAGTGGGCCCAGCCCGCGAGTTCGGCGTAGCGGGCGGCGAGCGAGCGGACGGCGGGGGCGGTTTCGCGCGGGGCGGCGTGCTGCCAGGCGGCCAGGGTGCGGGCGTGGTGTTCGAGGACGGTGGCCAGCTGTTCGCCGCCGGTGTGGGCGGCGGCCGCGCGGTAGACGTCGAGCAGGTGGCCGAGCACGGCGAAGGTGGCGGCGTCCGGTCGGCCCGTCGGGGGCCCTGTGCCGCTCTCGCCGAGGGGCGGCAGGGCGGGGGCGGCGAGTTCGCCGAGGTGCTCCCGCTCCTGCCGGACGGGCTGCCACAGGGCGGCCAACTCGCCTCCGGTGAGCAGGAGTTCGTCGGCCCGGGCGGGGAGCCCCGGCGGTGGCCAACGGCGGGCGTTCTCCACTCGGCTGATCAGTGAGTTGTGGTAGCCGAGCAGGCGGCCGAGTTCGGCCTGGCTGAGTCCGCGGGCCTCGCGCCAGTGGCGCAGCCGGTGGCCGAAGCGCAGGCGCGCGGACGCGGGGGCGGGGAGGGGTGGCAAGGGGTCTCCCGGGGGGGTGGGGGAGCGCTCGTGGGGGAGCGCCATGCCCAGGTATCCCCCTTGACGTGCCATTGTCAAACTGTGGTTCGTGTCCGGCGAACGGCACCGGGCCCGGGAGCCTCCGCAACGGCTCCCGGACCCGGCACTGTCGCGCGGCGCGGACGGGTCAGGACCCCGCCGCCACCGCGGCCCGCCGCCGTCGGCCCACCACGGCCGAGGCCGCGAGCACGATCGCCGCGGCGACCAGCGACAGGTACATCTGCTTGCGCCCGTCGGCGTCGGTGAACATGTACGCCACCACGAACCCGATCATGCCGATGGCCGTCCAGGTCAGGTAGGGGTACAGCCACATGCGGACGGTCAGCCGCTCGGGAGCCTCCCGCTCGATGATCCGGCGCATCCGCAGCTGGGAGAAGCAGATCACCAGCCAGACGAACAGCGCAACCGCGCCGGAGGAGTTGAGCAGGAACGCGAACACCGTGTCCGGCGAGGTGTAGTTGAAGAACACCGCGACGAAGCCGAAGACCACCGAGGACAGGATGGCCACCCGCGGCACGCCCCGCTTGGTCACGGTCGCGAAGGCCTTGGGCGCGTCCCCGCGCTGGCCGAGCGAGAAGGCCATCCGGGAGGCCGTGTACATCCCGGAGTTGAGGCAGGACAGCACGGCCGTCAGCACGATCACGTTCATCACCTGGCCGGCGCCCGGGATGCCCACGTGCTCCAGCACCGCCACGTACGGGCTGCCCTTGACGGCGTCCGAGTCCCACGGCAGCAGGGTGACCACGAGCAGGATCGAGCCCAGGTAGAAGATCCCGATGCGCCAGATCACGCTGTTGGTGGCCTTGCTGACCGCGCGCTCCGGGTCCTCCGACTCGCCCGCGGCCAGGGTGACGATCTCGCTGCCCATGAAGGCGAAGACCACCGTGAGCATGCCGGTGAACACCGCGCCCACGCCGTGCGGCAGGAAGCCGCCGTGGCCGGTCAGATTGCTGGTGCCGACCGCGTGGGTGCCGGGCAGCACGCCGAAGACGGCGAGCGTGGCGATCACCAGGAACGCGGCGATCGCCACCACCTTGATCCCGGCGAACCAGAACTCGAACTCGCCGTAGGAGGCGACCGAGAACAGGTTGGTGGCGGTCAGCACCGCCATCACGAGCAGCGCGAACGCCCACTGCGGCACGCCGGGCATCCAGGCGTTGAGGATCTTCGCGCCGGCGGTGGCCTCCACCGCGAGCACCACGACCCAGAAGAACCAGTAGAGCCAGCCGATGGTGAACCCGGCCCAGCGGCCGAGCGCGCGGTCCGCGTACGCCGAGAACGAGCCGCTCTGCGGGTCGGCCGCCGCCATCTCGCCGAGCATCCGCATCACCAGCACGACCAGCACACCGGCCAGCGTGTAGGAGAGCAGGATGCCCGGCCCGGTGGAGGCGATGCCCGCGCCGGAGCCGACGAACAGGCCGGCGCCGATCACCCCGCCGATGGCGATCATCGACAGGTGGCGGTTCTTGAGCCCCGCCTTCAGATGGCCCTCGCCGCCGTGCCCGGGCGGCCCGGCCTGCTGGGGGACCTGGGCGGCTGCCGCAGGCCTGGTGGTGTCCGCACTCATCAGATGAGCCCTGTGCCTTTCCAGCGCGCGGCGCGACCCTCGGCTCGTTGCGCCGGAGGGTGGGGGACGGACCCGCGCATTGCGGTGCAACCTAACTTCTACGGCCGAGTATCGGAACAGAGCATCCGTAAATGTTCGGTAACCGGACATAAAAAGCCAGGTCAGAGCGGGTGGAAAAGGGGTGCGAAAAGCTCAAATCTGACGCACCGCCAATGCGTCGGCGGCGCTCGGGGCCCGGTCGGAGCCCTGTCGCGGCTCACGGCCCGCGCAGGTCCAGCACGGTGATCCGCGCCGCGTCCGCGGGCCGGCCGGTCAGCCGCGCCGCCAGGATCCGGGGGATGTCGCCCTCCTGCGAGTACCCGGGAACCACCTCGACCTCCGCCCGCCGCACGCCGGCCTCGCCCCGCACCGCGTACACCACCCGGTACACGGTCCGCTCCGGCGGCGGCGGTGCGCCCTGCCCACGGCTCCGGACGGTCATCGGCATCGACCTCCTCGGCTCATTGTCGGCCCGGTGTGGCCGATCGGGGCAAACCCAGGCACAGTGGGATTCTCGGCACGCTCCGGGAAGGAGCGACCCCCATGCAGACCACCTGGAAGGGGACGATCAGTTTCGGGCTGGTCAGCATCCCCGTCCACCTCTACTCGGCCACCCAGGAGCACGACGTCCCGCTGCACCAGGTGCACGCCAAGGACGGCGGACGGGTGCGGATGAAGCGGTACTGCGAGCGGGAGGAGAAGGAGGTCCCGTACGCGGAGATCGCCAAGGGCTACGAGTCCCCCGACGGCCGGACCGTCACGCTCACCGACGAGGACCTCGCCGACCTGCCGCTGCCCAGCAAGAAGATCATCGACGTGCTGGCCTTCGTGGACGCCGGCGAGATCGACCCGCTGATGTTCTCCAAGGCCTACTACGTGGGCGTCGCCGACCAGGCCGCCGCCAAGCCGTACGCCCTGCTGCGCGACGCGCTCACCGCGTCCGGGCAGATCGCCGTCACCAAGATCGCGCTGCGCACCCGGGAATCCCCGGCGGTGCTGCGGGTGCACGACGGCACGCTGGTGCTCCAGACCTGCATCTGGCCCGACGAGGTCCGCCCCGCGGCCGGCATCGCGCCCGAGGGGGACGTCACCGTCCGGCCGCAGGAGCTGAAGATGGCGCGGTCGCTGATGGACACCCTCTCCGAGGACTTCGACCTCGCCCAGTTGCACGACGACTACCAGCAGGCGCTCCAGCAGGTGATCACGGCCCGGTTGGAGGGCGTCGAGCTCCCGCACGAGGAGGAGCCGGGCGAGGCGCCCGACAACGTGATCGACCTGATGGAGGCGCTGCGCAGCAGCCTCAAGCGGGCCAAGGGCGGGCGGGGGCACGCCGCCGGGCCCGACGCGGGGCCCGACACGGACGAACCGGAGGACGAGCAGCCCGCGACCCGCAAGCGCGCCCCGGCGAAGAAGCCCGCCGGGTCGGCGGCCGCCGCCGGGAAGGCCGCCCCGGCGAAGAGGACTGCCCCGGCGAAGAAGACCGCGACCGCGAAGACCGCGACCGGAGAGGCCACGACCGCAAAGTCCGCGACCGGAAAGGCCGTGGCGGGAAGGACCGCGACCGGAAAGTCCACGGCTCCGCGCAAGGCCTCCTGAGCCCCGCGGATCCGGCAGCCCCCCGAGAACCGGAGGCGATCCCGATGGACCTGCTGACCTACAAGGAACTCGACAGCGACACTGACCCCGAGGCCCCGCCGCAGCGCCGGAGCCCGGCGCAGCGGGCCTGGCACTGGCTGCTGAGCCTCAACCCGACCGCCGTGGTGGTCATGGTCGCGCTCTCGCTCGGCCTGGGCATGGTCGCCGCCCAGGTGAGCTGGCTGCCGATGCTGGTGCTGATGGCCATCGTCTGGGGAGCGACCGTCCTCGCCCTGGTCGGCGTGGTCGCCCGCTGGATGACGCCCGGCCGGGGCAGGCACCGGGTGGCGTCCTGACCCGGCCGGGTCCGAGCCGGGCTCGGTTCGTGCCTGCGGATCCGGGGGTGCTCAGCCGATCCACACCGTGGTGATGTTGCAGAACTCCCGGATCCCGTGCCCGGACAGCTCCCGGCCGAACCCGGAGCGCTTGACGCCGCCGAACGGCAGCGCCGGGTGGGAGGCGGTCATCCCGTTGAAGAACACCCCGCCGGCCTGGATGTCGCGGACGAAGCGCTCCTGCTCGCCCTCGTCCCGGGTCCAGACGTTGGAACTGAGCCCGAACGGCGTGTTGTTGGCGAGCGCCACCGCCTCGTCCAGGTCGGCGACCCGGTAGACCGTGGCGACCGGGCCGAAGGTCTCCTCCTGGTGGATCCGCATGGCCGGGGTGATGCCGGTCAGCACCGTCGGCTCGTAGAAGTAGCCGGTGTCCCAGCCCTCCGGGCGTCCGCCGCCGCACTCGACCCGGGCGCCGTGGGTGCGGGCGTCCTCGACCAGCTCCTCCAGGTCGTCCCGGCCCTGGCGGCTGGCCAGCGGGCCGACGTCGGTCGCCTCCTCCATCGGGTCGCCGACGCGCAGCGCCCGCATCGCCTCGGTGAAGGCGGCGGTGAAGCGGTCGTACACGTCGGTGTGCACGATGAAGCGCTTGGCGGCGATGCAGGACTGCCCGTTGTTCTGCGCCCGGGCCCGGACGGCGGTGCGCACCGCCGCGTCCAGGTCGGCGCTGGGCAGCACCACGAAGGGGTCGCTGCCGCCCAGTTCCAGGACGGCCTTCTTCACCTCGTCGGCGGCGGTGGCGGCGACCGCCCGCCCGGCGGGCTCGCTGCCGGTGAGCGTGACCGCGGCCACCCGGCGGTCCCGGATCACGCCCTCGACCGCGCCCGAACCGATCAGCAGGGTCTGGAAGCAGCCCTCCGGGAAGCCGGCCCGGCGGAACAGCTCCTCCAGCGCCAGCGCCGTCCGGGGCACGTTGGAGGCGTGCTTGAGCAGGCCGACGTTGCCCGCCATCAGGGCCGGCGCGGCGAACCGGACCACCTGCCAGAACGGGAAGTTCCACGGCATCACGGCCAGCACCGCCCCGAGCGGGCGGTAGCGGACGTAGGCGCGGGCGGCGCCGGAGTCGGCGACGTCGGCCGGGGCCGGGTGCTCGTCGGCGAGCAGTTCCTCGGCGCGGTCGGCGTACCAGCGCATCGCCGTGGCGCACTTGGCGGCCTCGGCCCGGGAGGCGGTGAGCGGCTTGCCCATCTCCTCGGTCATCGTGCGGGCGATCGCCTCCCGGTCCTGGTCCAGCAGGTCGGCGGCCCGGCGCAGCAGGTCGGCGCGGGCGGCGAAGGGGGTGGTGCGGTAGCCGTGGAACGCGGCCTCGGCGCGGGCCAGCCGCTGCTCGATGCCGGCCGCGTCGAGCGGTTCGAAGGTCTCCAGGATCTCGCCGGTCGCGGGGTTGACGCTGGCGATGGGCATGCGGGGCTCCCAGGGGGGTCGGGGTCCGGTGCGTCTGCGCCTCTTACCCTCCCCGACGGCCCGCCCGGGGCACGCCACCACCGCCCGGCGTGTCCCGCCGGGCGGTGGTGGCGCGGGCACGTCTACTCGGGCAGCGACTCCACCCGGGCCGCCGCCTCGCGGGCCCGGGCGCCGGCCCTGGTCCGCCCGGCCGTCACCAGCCGGCCGGGAAAGCGGTGCAGGTATTCGGCCTCCAGTTGCCCGGTGCGCAGGGTGTGCCGCTTGAGGGCTTCCTCCGAGCCGTACAGGAAGGTCTCGTGGCGCGTGCGGTGCAGCTGTTCCAGCTCGTGCAGGAGCGTGTCGTTGCCCAGGGCGTGCGGGGAGACGCCCGCAGGCCGGATGTGCGGATCCTCGACGTGCCGCATCTGGTACCTCCTCGGCGGAAGCCCCCTCCTCCAGGGTGCCCGCTGCCCCCGGCCGGTGCACCAGTTCGGGTGGCCGGGGGCGCGCCCGTCAGGCCGGTCGTGATCGAACGGATCGTAGGATGAATGCTTCTGGACTCTTCGCTCCCGCCCCCTACAGCTCGGACAGATCCCCCATGCCGCTCCCCAAGGCCGAACTCCACCTCCACATCGAAGGCACCCTGGAGCCCGAACTCGCCTTCGCCCTCGCCGCCCGCAACGCGGTCACGCTGCCCTACGCCGACACCGAGGCGCTGCGGACGGCGTACTCCTTCAGCGACCTGCAGTCCTTCCTGGACCTGTACTACGCGCTGATGGCCGTGCTGCGCACCGAGGAGGACTTCGCCGACCTCGCCGACGCCTACCTCACCCGGGCGGCCGAGGCGGGGGTGCGGCACGCGGAGATCTTCTTCGACCCGCAGGCGCACACCGCGCGCGGCGTGCCGCTCGGCGTGGTGGTCGACGGCCTGACCCGGGCGCTGGCGCGCAGCGAGGAACGGCACGGGATCAGTACCCAGCTGATCATGTGCTTCCTGCGGGACGAGTCCGCCGAATCCGCGCTGGAGACCTTCGAGGCCGCCCGCCCGTACTTCGACCGGATCGCGGGCATCGGCCTCGACTCGGCCGAGGTCGGCCACCCGCCGGCCAAGTTCCGCGAGGTCTACCGGCGGGCCGCCGAGGCCGGGCTGCGCCGTGTCGCGCACGCGGGCGAGGAGGGCCCGGCGTCCTACATCACCGAGGCGCTGGACGTGCTCGGCGTCGAGCGGATCGACCACGGTCTGCGCTGCCTGGAGGACGGCGAGCTGGTCGCTCGGCTGGTCCGCGAGCAGGTCCCGCTGACGCTCTGCCCGCTCTCCAACGTCCGCCTGCGGTGCATCGACACCCTCGCCGACCACCCGCTGCGCGAGATGCTGGAGGCCGGCCTGCTGGTCACCGTCAACTCGGACGACCCGGCGTACTTCGGCGGCTACGTCGACGACAACTTCCGGGCCGTGCAGCAGGCCCTCGCGCTCGACGAGGAGACCCTGCGCCGGCTCGCCGCCAACTCCTTCCGGGCCTCCTTCATCGACGACGAGCGCCGGGCCGAACTGCTGGCCGAGGTCGAGGAGTTCCGCTTCTAGGCGCTGTCCTGGGCGGCATCTGACGGCCAGCCGCCCGGCCCCGGAGCGTAGGGCCCGGGGCCGGGCGGACGGGTCTGCCGAACGGTCGGCCGAACGGGGTCAGAGCAGGGTGCTCCAGTAGTACCAGAACCGGTTGAGGACCAGCAGGGCGATCACCGGGTACCAGAGCGCCGGGACGACCCAGTGGTAGCGCGCCGCCTCGCGGACGACCGGGCGCAGGGCGCGGCCGGTGGGGATGATCCCGGAACGCAGGTTGTGCAGGGTGGTGTACCAGAACAGCGGGATCATCGCGGCCCAGACCACCATGCAGTACGGGCAGAGCGCGCCGATCCGGTAGAGCGCCTGGTACATCAGCCAGGTCACGAAGCCGATGCCGAAGACCGTCCCGGCCTGGAGGCCGAGCCAGAACCAGCGCCGGTACGCCGCCCCGGCGAGCAGCCCGGCGCCGATCGCGATGACGACCCCGAAGCCGACCAGGCCGAGCAGCGAGTTGGGGAAGCCGAAGGCCTCGGCCTGGTCGCTGCGCATGATCGAGCCGCAGCTGATGATCGGGTTGATGTTGCAGGAGGGGACGTACGACGGGTCCTTCAGCAGCCGGATCTTGTCCAGGGTGAGGACCGAGGAGGCGAACAGGCCGACCGCGCCGCCGATCAGCAGCAGCCAGGCGAACGGGCGGCTCGCGCCGTACGTCCGCGCGGCGGGGGCGGCGGCCGTCATCCGGTCACCTGCTTGACCATCGCGGTGAACTGCTCGGGCGTGGCGGCCTTGCCGCCGGTGAGGACGTCCAGCTTCTTGCCGTCCAGCTTGACGGTCGGGGTGCCGGTGACGTCGCTCTTGTTGAACTCCTCGTTGACCTTGGCCGCCCACGGCGCGTAGGTGCCGTCCTGGACGGCCTTGACGAAGCCGTCGGTCTTCAGCCCGGGGACCTGGCCGGCCAGGTCGAGGAGGTGGTTGACGTCGCCGAAGCCGTCGGTGCGCTCGTCGGGCTGGTTGGCGTAGAGCACGTCGTGGAACTGCTTGAACTTGTCCACGCCCTCGTTGAGCGCGGCGCCGGCGGCGGCCAGCGCGGTGCGCGAGCCCTTGCCGCCGAGGTTCTTGTCCAGGAACGTCGCCAGGTGGTACTCGATCTTGTACGTGCCGTCGTCGGCGAGCTGCTGGATGGCCTTGCCGGTGGTGGTCTCCAACTGCTCGCAGAACGGGCAGCGGAAGTCCTCGTAGATCTCCAGGGTGTGCGGGGCGTCGGCCTTGCCGTAGGTGATCACGGTGCCGTCCTGGCCGCCCGTGTTGGCGGGGACGACCAGCGGGCCGCTCGCGGCCGCGTCGGCGGAACCGGAGCCGGAGGAGCCGCCGACGGCGAAGGCCACACCCGCCACGAGGGCGAGCACGGCGGCGGAGGCGCCGCCGACCACGACCCGGCGGCGGATCCGGTCGGAGCGCTCGGCCTGGGCGCGGGCGGCGCGCATGCGGTCGGTGGCGTTGGTCTTGGCGGCGGCCTTGCGGGTGTTGCTCATGAGGTGTCGTCCTGTGCTCTCGGGCGTGCGGGGGTGCGGGCGCGCGGGGCGCGCGGCGAGAGGACCGGCCGGGAGCGGCGCCGAGCGGCGCGCGCCTGTCAGCAGGCCAGGGCGAGCGCCGGCGGACCGCGCCGGACGGTCGGGCGGACGACGACGTCCTCGGCCGGGACCAGGGCCCGGCTGGCCCGGGGGAACGGCACCCGCGCCACCGGACGGGCCGGGACGGGCGCGGCGAGCAGCCGCAGCCAGCGGGCGGCGGCCGGCAGGTGCCGGTGCAGGAAGTCGCCCAGCATCCGGACGGTGCGGGCGAGGCCGGCCAGCGCGGCGTCCGCGCGGCGCAGCCAGAACGCGCCGGCCAGCGCGATCGCGGCGTGCAGCAGCAGGAGCAGCAGGACGCCGATCTGCTGGGAGACGCCATGGCCGAGCAGGAACCCGCCCAGCGAACCGCCGCCGCACAGCAGCGGCTGGAAGCCGCGCGCGGAGCCGGGCGGCAGGGACGGGCAGGCGGTCTGCGCGAAGTCGAACAGCGCGCTGACGCCCAGCTCCAGCGGCAGGAACACCGCCGCGACCGCCGGGTAGCCGCGCTCGCGGCCGGCCAGCGCGTACGCCACCGCGAACACGGCGACGCAGGCCAGGGCCATCGGGCCGGCCGGCAGCGCGCGGCCGGTGACCAGCACCTGGCCGAGCCCGGCGAGCAGCACGACCAGCGCGGCGAAGACCGCCGCGCGGAGCGTCCTGGTGACCGGGCCGATGTCCATGGCATCCGAGTCTGCCACAGGTTGAAAGTGAAACGGTCGGGCCGGAGGTCCGCTGTGAAGAGCCTCACCACCGGCGCTGAGCTGGGCTTATGCGGCCCTTACGCGGGTCGGGCCGCAGGGCTCACCGGGACCTGCCAGCCGTGTTCACCCGGGCCTGCCGGCTGCGCTCACCCGCGTCTGACCGCCGCGCCGACCCGTTCCTCGACCAGTTCCCGGAAGTGCTCCAGGTCGTCCCGTACGGTCCGCTCGATCGCCCCGGCCAGGGCGAAGCCGCGCGGCCCGCCGAACGCCTCGTGCATCGCCTCCGGGTCGTACTCCACCCGGATCTGCAGCCGGGTGTGCCGGGCGTCCAGCGGCAGCAGCGCGAACGCGCCGTGCAGCCGCGGTTCGTCGAGCGTCCGCCAGGACATCACCCGGCCCCGGCCGCGGTCGGTGATCTCGGTGTCCACCGCCCGCTCGGCGCCGTCGACCTCCACCCCGAGGTGTGCCAGGTTCCGTCCGTGCGGGTGGGCGCTGCGGACGCCGTCGACGAACTGCGGGTACTCGTGCACCCGGTGCAGCTGCTCCCAGGCGACGAGGACGGGGACGGCGAGGTCGATCTGTTCCTCAAGGATGCTCATCACGGTGCTCCGTGGCGGGGGCGCAGGGGGGCGCTGGGTACGGCGCGCAGTTCCAGCCTGCGCCCCGCGCGGGAGCCGGGCAAAGGCGCGCCCCCGGGCGGGCGGCCGCCGCGGGGCTGCGGGAGACTGGGCGCATGCCGGAGCTGCCCGAGGTCGAGGCGCTGAGCGACTTCCTGTCCGAGCGGCTGACCGGGCGCGTCATCGCCCGGGTGCAGCCGGTCGCGATCAGCGCGCTGAAGACGTACGACCCGCCGGTCACCGCGCTGGAGGGGCGGACCGTCGGCCCGGTGACCCGGCGCGGCAAGTTCCTCGACATCGAGGCCGGCGGGCTGCACCTGGTGGTCCACCTGGCCCGGGCCGGCTGGCTGCGCTGGAAGGACGGCCTGCCCGCCGAACCGCCGCGCCCGAGCCCGAGGAACCCGCTGGCGCTGCGGCTGCGCCTGGCCGGGGAGGCCGGCGACGGCTTCGACCTGACCGAGGCGGGGACGAAGAAGGGCCTCGCGGTCTACGTGGTGAAGGACCCGGCCGAGGTGCCCGGGGTGGCCCGGCTCGGCCCCGACCCGCTGGACCCGGCGTTCACCCTGGCGGACTTCGCCGCCCTGCTGAGCGGCGACCGGCGCCGGCTCAAGGGCGTGCTGCGGGACCAGGGCGTGCTGGCCGGGGTGGGCAACGCCTACTCGGACGAGGTGCTGCACGCGGCCCGGATGTCCCCGTACAAGCCGGCGTCCAGCCTGACGGAGGAGGAGACGGCGCGGCTCTACGAGGCGCTCGGCGCCACGCTGCGCGGCGCGGTGGAGCGCTCGCGGGGGCTGGCGGCGGGGGAGCTCAAGGCGGAGAAGAAGCTGGGGCTGCGGGTGCACGGCCGGACCGGCCTGCCCTGCCCGGTCTGCGGGGACACCGTGCGCGAGGTGTCCTTCGCGGACTCCTCGCTGCAGTACTGCCCGACCTGCCAGACCGGGGGGAAGCCGCTGGCGGACCGGCGGCTGTCGCGGCTGCTGAAGTGAGGGCGCGGGCGGGGCGGGGCTGCTGGGGTGAGGGCGCGGGCGGGGCGGGCCTGGTGCGGCCCGCCCCGCCCGGGGCGGGTTCCTACGGGGCTCCGGTGGGAGCGGGCCCGGCGCGGGTTCAGCGCTTGACGGCGACGCCGCCCCAGTAGTACGCGGCCTTCGGGTCGGCCGGCGGCTCGCCGTCCGGGCGCCAGGCGAGGACGGGGGAGAGGCCCGGCTCGACCAGGTCCCAGCCGTCGAAGAAGCGCAGGACGTCGTCGTGGGTGCGCGGGACGAGGGTCATGCCGCCGGCCCGGGCGGCCTCGGTGACCTTGCCGACCGCCTCCGGGTCGAAGTCCTGGGTGGGGGTGGTGAGGGCGATGCAGCTGCCGGCGGGCAGGGCGTCGCGCAGGGCGGCGACCCGGCCCCACGGGTCGTCCTCGTCGGCGATGAGCATCAGCACGGCGATCATCAGCAGGCCGACCGGCTGGGTGAGGTCCAGCGTGGCGGTGAGCGCCGGGTCGGTGAACAGTTCCTCGGGCTTGCGCAGGTCGGCGTGGATGTAGGTGGTCCGGCTGGCCGGACTGGACACCATCAGGGCGCGGGCGTGGGCGAGCACGATCGGGTCGTTGTCGACGTAGACCACCCGGGTGCCGGGGCTGACCGCCTCGGCGATCTCATGGGTGTTGGGCGAGGTGGGGATGCCGGTGCCGAGGTCGAGGAACTGGCGGATGCCGTGTTCCCGGGCGAGGTGGCGGACGGCCCGGCCCTGGAAGGCGCGGTTCGCCTTGGCCATCTGCTTGACGCTCGGCACGGCCTCCTCGATGGCCTGCCCCATGGCGCGGTCCGGCGGGAAGTTGGTCTTGCCGCCCAGCCAGTAGTCGTACACGCGCGCCGAGTGGGGGGCGGTGGTGTCGACGCCGAACCGTTCCCACTGGCTCAGCTCGGCGGGGTCGTCGTCGGGCCGGCCCTGGTCCGGGATGTCCTGACTTGTCGTCATGGCCACGTCCTCTGATGGCAGATCATCACACTGGGGAAGGCACAGCGTAGCGGTCGGGAGGGGAGGGCGGGCGTCCGGTCGGGGAAGTGCTGCGGAAGCCGGGGGCGGGCGGGGTGTGCTTGCGCCGTCGGAGTGGTGATCGGGTCCGTCTGAGGCGCCATCGGGGAGCGGCGGCGGCACACGGGGGAAGCATTCAGAATGCTGTCAGATCATCAGATTTACTCACAAATGCCCAAACGAACGCCCTCGCGGCGACTGCTGCTGGTCGCGGCCGGGATGTCCCTGCTCGGAGCGGCCGGCTGCGGGAGCCCCTGGAGCGGCGCGGACGACGCCGGGGCGGGCGCTACGGCGCGGCCGCCGGGGGCCGCCCCGGAGGCCCCCGGGGCGGAGGCGGCCCAGGCCGCCGCCTCCGGTGCGCCCTCCGCCGCGCCCCCGCAGGCCGCCCCGGCCCCGCCGACACCCGCCGCCGCCCCGCCGCCGATGCCCGCCCGCCGGCGGCTCACGGAGGAGGAGGCCAAGCCGGTCAACCAACTCGACCCGGGCCAACGGGTGGTGGGGCTCACCATCGACGACGGGCCGGATCCCCGGTACACGCCGACCGTCCTGGCGCTGCTCCAGCAGTACGGGATCCGGGCGACCTTCTTCCTGGTCGGCGAGTGCGCCGTCGAGAACACCGGGCTGGTGCGGGAGATCGCGGACCGCGGCCACCACATCGGCAACCACACCTGGACCCACCCCGACCTGCGGCACATGTCCGACGAGGCGGTGCGGGACGAGCTGGAGCGCACCTCCGACCTGCTGTACCGGACCACCGGGCGCCAGCCGTCCTGGTTCCGCGCGCCCGGCGGGGACTGGTCGCCGGTCGCGATCAGGGTGACCACCGAGCTGGGGATGCGGCCGATGGGCTGGACGGTGGACCCGGAGGACTGGGCCACGCCCGGGACCTCGGTGATCACCGAGCGGATCCTCAAGAACGTCCGGCCCGGGTCGATCGTGCTCAACCACGACGGCGGTGGTGACCGGTCACAGACGGTGGCGGCGCTGAAGGCGTACCTGCCGGTGCTGATCGACCAGGGGTACTCCTTCTCGGCCCCGGCGAACTGAGTGCGGGCGCGGGGCGGCGGGTGCGGGTGACGGTTCTCGGCAGAAGTCGCGGCTTTGCCGCTTAAACCACCTGAAAGAGTGGATTGGGAGAACCGTTTCTGCTGATTTTTGGCCTCTAGGGTGATCTCGCATCAATGCATCAGGTACCGCCAGGTACCTCCTGAAAGGCCATCAATCATGCGTCTCCGCAACACCGCACTCGCCGTCGCCAGCGCCGTCGCCCTCATCCTCGCGGTCCCGACCTCCGCCAACGCCGCCACCGGCGACTTCCTCTACAAGGTCGGCCGCCTCCCCGGCGTGCCGGCCGGGCTCGCGGACCCGGAGAGCCGCGAGTGCATCAACCTGTTCGGGGCCACCGAGGCGGACCCGGCCTTCGCGCCGGAGAACCTCACCCGCTCGACGGCGACGGTGTTCCTGGACTTCGACTGCGAGGGCGACGTCTACTACGTCATGAACCCCGGCAAGAAGCTCGGCGACCGGCTGAAGCTGCGCTCCGTGATCTTCTCCTGAGCGGGGTGGCCCGGGCCGGGCGGTCGGCGTAGCGTCGAACTGTCCGGCCCGGTCGCCGGCGCCCCGCCGTGCCCGTGCGCGGCTCGCTGTGCCCCTGGTCGGGCGCCGAAAGCCTGGGCAGAGCGAAGGAGGGCCTGGGATGACCGGCAACGGCTACGCACACCCCGAGGCGCTGGTCGGTACCGAGTGGCTGGCCCACCACCTGGACGACGGGACGATCCGGGTCGTCGAGGTGGACGAGGACACCACCGCCTACGACCGGGACCACATCCCCGGCGCGATCGGCTGGAACTGGACCACCGACCTGCACAGCCAGGTCGGCCGCGACTACGCCGACCGGGAGGGCGTCCAGCACCTGCTGCGGGCGGCCGGCGTGGAGGACGACACCACCGTGGTGCTCTACGGCGGCAACAACAACTGGTTCGCCGCGTACGCCTACTGGCTGCTGCGGCTGCGCGGCTTCGGCCCCGTGCGACTGCTGGACGGCGGGCGCAAGAAGTGGGAGCTGGAGGGGCGCGGGCTCACCGAAGAGGTGATGGACTACCAGCACACCGCCTACCGGCTGACCGGGCCCGAGCGCCCGGAGCTGCGGGCGCTGCGGGACGAAGTGCTCGGCAAGGCCGAGCTGTTCGCCAAGCCCGGTTCGGACGCGGTGCTGGTCGACGTCCGCTCGCCCGCCGAGTACCGGGGCGAGCTGATCGCGCCGCCGCACCTGCCGCAGGAGCAGGCGCAGGTGCCCGGGCACATCCCCGGCGCGGTGAACGTCCCCTGGTCGCAGGCGGCCAACGACGACGGGTCGTTCCGCTCGGCGGAGGAACTGCGGGCGCTGTACGGGGGGAAGGGCGTGGAACCGGAGCGCGAGGTGATCGCGTACTGCCGGATCGGCGAACGGTCGGCGCACACCTGGTTCGCGCTCACCGAGCTGCTGGGGTACCCGCACGTGAAGAACTACGACGGCTCGTGGACGGAGTACGGCTCGCTGGTGCGGGCGCCGGTGACGCTCGGCGGGTGAGGGGGGCGGGGGCCGGGGTGTGAGGGGCGGGTGGGGCGCAGGGGGTCCCCGGGGTGTGTGGCGGTGTCGCGGCGGCGCCATGTCGGCCTGTTTCTTTTCATGAACATCTCACAATTGGGGAGTGGACCGGGAGCCACCGGGACATGGATCGATCCGACCCATCGTCCCAGTGACCCTGGAGGACCACGTGCGCAAGAGGCTGATCGTCTCCGCTGCCAGCGCCCTGAGCCTGTTCCTGGCCGTCCCCGCCTCGGCGGCCGACTTCCAACCCGGCGCGGCCGGCATCGGAGACCCGTACTACCCGACCTACGGGAACGGCGGGTACCGCGTCTCGCACTACGACATCCGGCTGAAATACCAGCCCGCCACCGACGAACTGGAGGGCACCACCACCATCCTCGCCACGGCGACCGAGAACCTCTCCCGCTTCAACCTGGACTTCGCGCTGAACGTCCAGGAGGTCCGGGTCAACGGACGTCCGGCGACCTTCGCCACCAGCGGGGAGCAGGAGCTGGAGGTCACGCCCGCCCGGCCGCTCGCCAAGGGCAGCCAGGCCACCGTGGTGGTCCGCTACAAGGGCGTCCCGTCCACCGTGAAGAAGTACGGCTTCACCGCCTGGCTGCGCACGCCGGACGGCGCGGTGGCCGCCGGTGAGCCCGAGTCGGCGTGGTGGTGGTTCCCGAGCAACGACCACCCGAGCGACAAGGCCACCTTCGACGTCTCGGTCCAGGTGCCGGACGGCAACCAGGTGATCAGCAACGGCATCCTGGCCGGCGCCGTCTCGCAGGCCGGCTGGACCCGCTACAGCTGGCGCGAGAACAAGCCGCAGGCGACCTACCTGGCCACCCTCGCGGTCGGCAAGTTCGACGTCACGACCGACAGCACACCGAGCGGGCTGCCCGTCTACAACGCGTACAGCAAGGACCTCGGCGAGAACACCGACGCGGCCAAGGCCAGCGTCGAGCGCACCGGCGAGATCGTCGACTGGCTGAGCGGCTACTTCGGCGACTACCCGTTCAGCTCGGTCGGCGGCTACGTGCCCAACGTCAAGACCGGCTTCGCCCTGGAGACCCAGACCCGGGTCTTCTACAGCCCCCGGCAGTTCGCGCGCGGCTCCAACACCTCCGTCGTCGTGCACGAGCTGGCCCACCAGTGGTACGGCGACAGCGTCTCGGTCTCGCACTGGAGCGACATCTGGCTGAACGAGGGCTTCGCCCGGTACTCGCAGTTCCTCTGGTCCGAGCACGAGGACGAGGGCACGGCGCAGGAAATCGCCGACTACGTCTATGCCTCGCACCCGGCCGACGACCCCTTCTGGACCGTCAAGCCGGGCGACCCGGGAGCCGCCAACCAGTTCGCGAACGCCGTCTACGACCGGGGCGCGGTGGCCATCCAGGCGCTGCGCAACGCCGTCGGGGACGACAAGTTCTTCCAGATCCTGAAGGGCTGGCCCACCGAGCGCCGCTACGGCAACGCCTCCGTCCCGGAGTTCCAGGCGTACGCCGAGAAGGTCTCCGGGAAGAAGCTCGGGGACCTCTTCGCCACCTGGCTGTTCACGGCCTCGAAGCCGGCCGTCGGGCCGGCGCCGGCCGCAGCGGCGGCCTCGCTCGCGCCGGGTGCGGGCGCGGGACAGGCCGACGGGCAGCTGCCGGCGGAGCCGAAGTCCTGGAAGAAGATCCAGGAGACCAACTCGCTGCACGACGAGGAGCATTGAGGTCTGGGCTCGTTGAGCCCCCGGATGTGACCTGGTGAGCTGGTGACCTGGTGACGGGCGTGGTCCGGTCGGCCGCTTGAGGAAGCGGGCGGTCGATCGGGCTACGCCGCTCCGGGGCCGTCCGCCGCCAGCAGTTCGGTGAGGCGGCGGACGGCGAAGGGTATGAGCTCCCGGACCGGGATCAGCCGGCAGGGCGCGTTGCCGACCAGCACCTCGTGGATGCCCGCCCGCTCCTCGAACTCCTTTCCCACGACCGGGAAGTGGGTGTCGTTGTCGTCGCCCACGTCGGGCGCCTCGATCCAGACCCGCTCGCCCTGGATCGCCATCGGGAAGCGCCGGAGTTTGAGGCGGCGGTTGGGCGCGAAGGTCTCGGCGTAGTGCAGGAAGGTGTTGCGGTTGTGCCCGACACCGATCAGCAGCACGTACCCACCGAGGTCGTGCAGCGCGCCGAAGGGCGACTCGCGGCCGACCGCGAAGCCCAGCGAGCGGCGGGCGGTGACCTCGCGGGCGTGCGCCCCGACCGCGGCGACCGAGGCCTGCGGATGCGTGCTGCGCAGGCTCTCCGGCAGCGCGCGCAGCGCCTCCGGCACGGCACCCATCGGGGAGGGGAGCCCGGGGTGGAACAGCGGGACGGCGGCGCGCCGTTCGGCGACCTCGGGGCTCGGCAGGCCGGCGTGCTCCGGTGCCGGGTCCCGGACGACGGCGGTGGTGAAGGTGGGCACCGCGACCGTGCCGCCGGGCCCGACCGCCTCGCGCAGGCTGGCCACCACGGCCGCGGCGCCGCCGTCGACCCGGCCGAGGCTGGAGAGCGAGGAGTGCACGATCATCGCCATGCCCTCGCGGACGCCCACCCGCCGCCAGCCGTCGACGAGATCGGCGGTGCTGAGCGACGCGTCGAGCGGGGTGTCGAGCGGTGCGTCGAGCGGGGTGGTGCGCGGGCCGGCGCTGTGCGCGGTGGTGCGGTGCGCGGTCATGGTGCCCCCTGGCGGTGCTGTGCAGGTGCTGGTGGGATCGTTCGGGGCCGACCATAGCGCGTGACACTGACAACCGGTCAGGACGGGGTGGCCGTCCGGCAGTCCGTCCTGACCGGTCGTGCTGTGCAGGGTCGGCGGTCGTTCAGGGCCTCGGCCCCGTCGCTTCGGCCAGCACCCAGGCCTCCTGCTCGGGCGTGAAGCCGTGGCCGAGGGGCGGTTCGCCGCGCTCGCGGTCCCAGGCGAGCACGTCGGCGGCGGTGACCGCGAGCGGGGTCGCCGGCAGCCCGGCCGCCCTGGCCCGGGCGGCGCTGCGCTGCTGTCCGGTCCAGAGCGGCGCAGCCCGGACCAGCGGGAAGAACGGTGGCGGCGCGCTCTCCGGCGGCACCGGGACGACCTCCACCTCGGCGCCCGCGACCTCGGCGCAGGTGGCGATCAGCCCACCCAGCGTGGTCGGTTCGGCCGGGCCGACGGCGTGGAAGGCGCCCGCCCGGCCGTCCTGGAGCAGCCGGACCACCAGCCGGGCCAGGTCGCGCACGTCGACCACCTGGACGGGCTGCTCCGGCCGCCCCGGCAGCGCGATCCGCCCGCCCCGGGCGGCCCGGCGCGCCCAGTAGGTGAGCCCGCGCTGCTCGTCGTGGGGGCCGGCCACCTTTCCGGGGCGCACGATCGTCGCCCGGTCTCCGTAGCGGGCGGTGACGTCGTCCTCGCAGGCGACCTTGAGCCGGCCGTACGTCTCCTCGGTGAGCTGCTCGGCGTCGCGCAGGGGTGCGCGGCGCGGGGCGGACTCGTCCGAGCCGGGGGCGAGGCCGGCGCGCTCGTACACCGCGTGGCTGGAGATGAACAGGTAGCGGCCGACCCGGTCGCCGAGCGCGTCCATGGCCTGGCCGACCTGGCGGGGGCGGTAGCCGCTGACGTCCACCACCGCGTCCCAGCGGCCGCCGCGCAGGGCGGTGTAGTCGCCGGTGTCGCGGTCGCCGATCAGGTGGGCGGCGGCGGGGAAGAGGCCGGGCTTGGTCCGGCCGCGGGTGAACAGGGCGACCTCGGCGCCGCCGCGCAGGGCGTCGTCGGCGATCGCGCGGCCGACGAAGGAGGTGCCGCCGAGGAGGAGGATCCGCATGGGCTCAGCGTAGCGGCGGGGCCAACGGGCCCGGGGGGAGCGGCGGGTGGCGGGGAGGCGCCGGAGGGCGCCGCGTGGTGCACGGTGCCCTCCGGTCTCGGGGCACGGCTAGGTTGCTTCGAGGGTGCGGGCCTCGGTGAGGATCAACTCCTCGATCCCGTACAGGAAGCGCTCCATCGCCGGGCGCGGGAGCACCGCGGGGTCGGCCGTCATGGTCAGGCTCAGTGCGCCCGGGGACTGCAGTGCGTCCAGGGCGTAGGTCAGGCCGGGGCGGGGCTCGAACTCCACCGGCCAGGTCAGGGTGGTCTCCTCACCCGTCCCGGTGTCGGGGGAGGCGGTGACCAGCTCGCGGGTGTCGTTGAAGATGCAGGACCGGTCCGCGAGCGGGACGCCCTCGGCGGCGAGCCGCCCGATCTCGGCCTGCAGTCGCAGCTTGTCGTAGTAGGCGTGGCGGTAGGCGCCGATCGCGGCGGCGTTCGTGCGCCGGACGACGTCCCTGAACTCGGCGGTGGCGTCCGGGAGGTGGAACAGCCCGTCGCCCGCGACCACGCTCACCGCGTTGGTCAGTTCGGGCAGGAAGCGGTTGTTCACCACGACGTTCAGCACCGCCTCCGTCGAGCCCGACAGCCGGGCCGTCATCGCCGCCGTCGCCGCCAGCAGCACCGAGGAGGACGTCACCCGGTGGGCGGCCGCCACCTGGTCCACCGCGCGGGGCAGCGCGGGCGAGCGCAGGACGGCGTTCGGGAACCTGGCGCCCGGTGTGGCCGGCTCGCCGGGCGGGGGGAACAGCCGGGCCGGGGCCAGCCGGAGCTTGCGCAGGAACTGTTTGCGGGCGCCCTCGTCCCGCCGCCGACCGCGCTCGGAGGCCTGGAACTCCGCCTCCTCCAGCGGCTGTTGGGCGGGCTCGCGGATCTTGGCCAGTTCGTCCGGCGAGGTGCCCTGGCAGAGCGCGGTCAGGTCGGCCACCAGGCGGTTCATCCCCGTGCCGTCCACCGCGGTGTGCGAGAGCACCAGGCTCACGTACCGGGCCGACCCGCCCGCCTCCACCACGCCGACCCGGATCGGCCACTGGGTGGCGGTGTCGAACGGCAGTGCCGCCAGCTCCTCGTGCAGCCGCGCGCCCGCCTCGGCCGGATCGGCCGGCTCCGCGCAGTGCCGTACCTCCACCTCCAACCGGCCCTCGGCGTCGACCACTTGGTGTAACCGGCCGGCCTCGCCCGGCACCAGGCGGGTGTGCAGCGAGTCGTGCAGGTGGAGCAGCCCCTCCAGGCCGGCGAGCAGGGCGGGCAGCGGCAGCCCGGGGTCGAGCGGCGCCGCCGCGGCGATGTTGTAGCGCGGCACGTCGGCCGGGGTGAGCCGGCTCAGGACGTCCCAGATGGCCTGTTGGCCCCAGGTGGCAGGGCCGGACCCGGCCCGGCCGGACGAGAAGGCGATCTCCAGCAGTTGACGAGTGGTCACCGTGTGGCTCTCCGATGTGGCGGTGGATCGTGACGTCGTGCCGGTGCGTTGGGAGCGCGGATGCTGCTGGGGAGAGTGTGGCGCACCGCCCGCCCGCCGTCGAGGTCCGAGGTTCGGGGCCCGGCGGGTGTGCGGCCGGGGCTTCCGCATCTATCTCGACGTGAAGTATCTTGATGTCGAGATTGATGTCGATCATGCAACGGGGGCCTGCCATGCGGGGGAACGGACTGATGGCGCAGCTGCGGAAGCCGCCGGGCGGGCGCGACGCGCGGATCATGCTGCTGGCGCAGTGCGTCGACCGGACCGGGAGCGGGGTGTGGGCGGCGGCCTCGGTGCTGTACTTCACCTACGTGTGCGGGATGGACGCCCGGCAGCTCGGCGTGCTGCTGGGCGTGGGCGCGGCGGCGGGGATCGCCGGGTCCCCGCTCGCCGGGCGGGCGGCCGAACGGCTGCCGGTGCGGTGGCTGCTGATCGGGTGCCACCTGCTGCGGATCGGGACGATGGGCCTGCTGCTGGTCGTCGACGACTTCGCCACGCTGCTCCCCGCCGTCGCCCTGACCTGCCTGGCCGAACGGGCGGCCAAGACCCTGGAGATGCTGTTCGCCACCCGGATCGCGGGCGAGCGGCGTGGCACGTACCAGGCGCTGTTCCGCAGCGTGGCCAACGCCGGGTACGCGCTCGGCGCGGGCATCGCGGCGATCGGCCTGGCGATGGGCACCACGAACGCCTACCGCGCGCTGATCGTGGCCAACGCACTCTCCTTCGCCTTCGCCGCCGTCCTGGTCTGGCGCACCCGGGAGCCGGCCGGGCGCGGCCTGGTCGCCGCGGCCTCCGGGGAAGAGCCCGCCGCCGCCCCGGGGACAGCTCCGGCGGCAGCTCCGAGCCCCTGGCGCGACCGGGGCTACCTGCTGTTCGTCGCGCTGGACATGCCGCTGAACCTGGACGACTCGATCCTCAACGTCGGCCTGCCGCTCTGGCTCGTCCACCACACCGGCGCGCCGCACGCCGTCGTCCCGGTCTTCCTGATCCTCAACACGGTGCTCGTGGTGCTCCTGCAACTGCGCGTCTCGGCGCGGGCGCAGGGCCCGCACGGGGCGGCCGCGGCGGTGGGCTGGTACGGCCTGACGCTGCTCGGCTGCTGCCTGCTGACCGCGCTCGCCACCGGCGGCGGGCCGTGGACGGCCTCGCTCGCGCTGCTGGCCGCGGCGATGCTCGTCACGCTGGCGGAGCTGATGCGCTCGGTGAGCTCCTGGGAGCTGGCGGTCGTCCTGGCGCCCCCGGGGGCCCAAGCCTCCTACCTGGGGGTGGCCGGGATGGCCCAGTCGGTGCAGAAGTCGGTGGGCCCGCTGCTGCTCACCGGCGTGGTGATGACGGCCGGTCCGGCCGGCTGGCTGGCCCTCGGCGCGGCGACCGTCGGCCTCGGCGCGCTCCAGCGCCGGGCCAGCCTGCGCCGGCTGGCGGCCCTGGCCGGCCCGGCGGCCGAGCCGTCGCCGCGGGTGGGGGCGGCGGTCGGCTGATCCGGCGCGTCGCGGCCGACGGGCGCCCGCCGGGCCCGGAGCGGACGGCGGAGGGGGCGTCAGGGCCCCGCGACGTACCGGGGGGGGGCAGGACGGCGCGTCAGATCGACTGGCGGGCCGTTTCCGCCGGCCCGGGCCGGGTGGCGGTGACGACGTGGTAGTCGAGGAGGCCGCTGCGCCAGGCGGGGAGGAAGTTGCGGCTCCAGTGACCGGGAGGGACGGCGTCGGTGAGGTAGCGGTCGAGGCCGGGCCAGACGGCGTCGCCGATGGACTCGGTGGTGATGGTGGTGAAGCCGGCCGCGGTGAGGTCGCTGGTGAAGGCGGCGAGGGGGTGGGGGAGGTCGAGGCCGTCGGCGAAGCTGGCGAGGAGGATGCTCAGGCGCTCGGTGATGTCCGGTCCGGCGGCGGCGAAGAAGGTGGTCACGACGAGCCGGCCGCCCGGGCGTAGGACGCGGGCGGTCTCGCGGGCGAAGCCGGTGAGTTCGCGGAAGTGCTGGGCGGCCTCGACGGAGTAGACGCCGTCCAGGGAGCCGTCGGCGAAGGGGAGTTGGTTGGCCGATCCGAAGGTGTAGGCGAGCCGATCGGGGTAGGTGGCCAGGGCTTTGGCGTTGACGGCGCGGGCGCGCTCGATCTGGTCGGGGTGGATGTCGACGCCGGTCACGCCCCCGAACCGGAACTCGCGCAGGGCGAGCGCCGCGCCGAGCCCGCGCCCGCAGCCGACCTCGGCCAGCCGCAGCCGCTCACGTGGCTCCGCGAACTCCCGCAGGACCCGGCGGTAGAGCTGTTCCTGGCTGTGGACCCGGTCCTCGGTCGTCGGGGCGGTGAGGTCCATGTCCTGCCAGTAGCCGAAGTTGATGAATCCACCGGCGAAGCTCGCGGCCTGGGACAGATCGCCGGCACCGTAGGTCCGGCGTACGGGGGCGGGGATGTGGTCGTGGCTCATGATGGTCGGTCTCCCGGTGTGTGATGTACCCGGTCTCGGCGGTGGAGTGACGACCCCGGACCGGGGGCGCTGAACGTGCTGCGTGACGATGTGGCGGCGCTGTGACCGGCACCGCGGTGCTCGGCGCCCGTCGGGCGCGCCGAGGTACGTACCCAAACCGGTGGTGATCCGAACACGGTACGTGATGGACCCCGGTCCGGGGCGGGAAAGGGGCGCGGAGGTGGCCCGGGGGGCTCAGAACACCGCCGCACTACCGGGGGCGGCTACCGGGCGCGGACGGCCGGTTCGCTACAGTCCGCGAGGATTCCCGAGGGTTTGAGGAGAGCGACACCGTGAACATCCCTGACCAGCGCCCCGCACCGCCGCTCCGTGGCGGCGAGCGCGAGATGCTGCGCGGCTTCCTGGACTTCCACCGGGCGACCCTCGCCCTGAAGTGCGAGGGCCTCACCGACGAGCAGCTGCGCCGGCGCTCCAGCCCGCCGTCCACCCTGACCCTGCTCGGGCTGGTCCGGCACATGGCGGAGGTGGAGCGCACCTGGTTCCGCAGGGTGATCGACGGCGAGGACGTCCCGCTGGTCTGGTCGCAGGACGGCGACTTCCAGGCCGCGTACGACGCCACCGGCGCCACCCGGGCCGAGGCCTTCGCCGTCTGGCAGGCCGAGGTCGAACACGCGCGCCGCATCGAGCGCGCCGCCGAGACCCTCGACGTCACCGGGTACCAGGCCCGGTGGGACGCCGACGTGTCGCTGCGGCTGGTGATGCTGCACCTGATCCACGAGTACGCCCGGCACAACGGGCACGCCGACTTCCTGCGGGAGGCGATCGACGGGGTGGTGGGGGCGTAGCCGTGCGCGCCGGGTGCCCGGGGCCGGGGCCTCGGGCACCCCGCGGGGTCACCAGCCGAGCAGGTGGGTGCGGCGGGTGAGGGCGGCGAGGATGGACTCGGCGGCGCCGACGGGGGTGAGGGAGCTGGTGTCCAGGGTGTGCGGGCCGGGGACGGCGCCCGGAGTGGGCTGGAGGACGACGAGGTGGAGGGCGGCGCCGGTGGTGCGGCTCTCGCGGCGGAAGGTGTCCAGGGTGGGCGGGGCGGCCGGGCACTCGACGATGACCTGGTAGCCGCCGGTCGCGTAGGCGAAGGCGGCCTGCGCGGCGGCGGCGAGGGCGGTGGTGTTCTGCCGCTCGGCCTCGGGGAGGTGCGGCGGGAGCTGGCCGCGCCGGATGACCCGCAGGAAGTCGTGCGCACGCAGGTGGACGCTCGGGTGCAGCTCCTCCGCGAGCCGGCTCGCGACCGGGCTCTGGCCGGCCCCGGCCGGGTCGACGAGGACGAGGACGCCGCCGGCGCCCCGGCCGCCCCCGAGCTCCGGCCCACCTACGGTCGTACGGTTCACAGCTGCTGATCCCTTCGCGGGCCGGGGACGGACGGGTAGCCGGGGCGAGGCGGTCGGAGTGCGGAAGGGCCGGCCGGCCCGGATACGGACAGCCGACCGCCTCGTCCCTACGACTGGTGCTTTCGGGGATCAACCTAGTCCACGCCGGTGCCCCGAGTCGTCCCCACTCCTGCTCCGGACGCCTCAGCGGTCCTCGACGCGCAGCACGATCGGGTTGGTGAGGGCCGCCATCGGACCCCAGGGGAGGTCCGGGCCCATCGCGTTGCCCTTGCCGGGCGACCCGTCCGGCTTCGGGTGGCGGACCTCGGCCCGGACGTAGGCGGCGAGCGAGGCGGTGGTGCGCCAGACCACCGTGCCGGAGCCGTCGGCGGGCAGTGACTCCTGGTGCAGCTGGCCCTCGTCGGTGAGGAGGCGGACCGTCCCGCCGGGGACGCCGGAGACGGTGAGCCGGACGTCCAGCGGGGCGTCCGCCGGGACGGCCAGTTCCTCGCCGATGCCGACCCGGCGGCCGTGCCCGGTGACGGTGAACTCCAGCTGGACGGCGGCGGATTCGGCGAGCCAGCTGCGCCCGTCGCGCAGCCCGTCGAGGATCGCGTCCCGGGTGAGGTCCTCGGCCAGGACGACGTTGTGCGGGGAGCCGATCACCTGCGGGGCGCTGTGCGCGTCGCTGTTGCCCAGGGCGGGCAGCCAGGAACGGCCCTCGCGCAGGGCGACGGCGAGCCGGCCGTCCCAGGTGTCGACCGCGGACTCGTCGTCGTACGTCCAGGGCCCGTTCCACACCTCGACGCCGTCGGCCTGCTCGTAGCCGAACTTCCACTGGCAGGCGACGTACGGGCAGTACGGGTGCGCGGGCACCACCAGGCCGCCGGCGCGATGGACCTGACGGACGAAGCGCGGGTACTCCTCGTCGCGGGAGCGGTAGCGCCAGTCGACGAACTGGCCCGCTTCGAGGCCGAGGGCCAGCCAGTGGCCGTTGCGGGTGGTGATCTCCTCGCCCGGGATGATCAGCAGGTCGGGGCCGGCCAGCGGGCCCCAGACCGCGTGCGAGGAGCTGGTGTTGTGGTCGGTGGAGACGATGAAGTCCAGGCCGGCCGCGCGGGCGCCGGCGGCCACCTCCTCCGGGAGGCGCCGGCCGTCGGAGTGCACGGTGTGCAGGTGGCAGTCGCCCCGGTACCAGGCGCGGCCGCGGCCGCGGGCCCGCTCGGACGGGTAGTGCGGGGCGAACGCCGGCCCGGGGGCGCCGAACCGGAGGGTGACCTGCACGTGGTAGTCCAGCCCCTGCGGCGCGATCTGGTAGGGGCCGAGGACGAGGTGCCAGGTGCCCGGGTTGATCGGGCCGGGGAGGTAGCCGGGGGTCGCGGCGTCGCGGGCGAGGCTGAACTCGGTGCGGAAACCGCCGGACCAGCCGCGGAAGCCGGGGCCGCCGAGGTCGGTGCCGCGTTCGTCGAAGATGCCGATGTCGCAGGAGTTGCCGGGGGTGCCGGCCGGGACCGGGGGCTTGTCGTAGCCGTAGCTGACGGCGATCTCGCGGACGCCTGCGGGGACTTCGACGGGGAGGTAGACGAAGTCGGGGGCGCCGGTGGGGAGGTGGCCGGTGAGGGTGAGGGTCCGTTCGGTGCCGGGGGCGCTGGGGGCGCTGGGGGTGCCCGGGGTGCCCGGGGTGCCCGGGGTGGCGGGGGCGCCGGGTGCGGAGGCGGCGGCGGGGGTGGTCGCGGTGAGGCCGAGGGCGGCGGCGGCTCCGGTGGTGAGGCCGGTGCGGAGGAGGTCGCGGCGGGCGGGGCGTGGGGTGTCGTGGTCGGCGGGCATCGGGTCCTCCGGGTCGGGGCGGGCGGGTCCGTTCGGCTCCTTACCCGTGGTGGTGAATCAGGGGTGAGCCGGGGCCCACGGGCGGGGGGCGGGTCGGTGAAGGGGGTCGGCGTCGGCCGGGTCGGCGAGTTGCGGGCGATGACGATTAGTCCGTTCATATTCATAACGAGCGGATCGGGTCATCGCGGAGGAGACGGGTGTGGCACTGAGTCGGCGGGCGCTGCTGGCGGCGGTGGCCGGGAGCACGCTGGCGGGGTGCGGGTCCTCGGCGGGCGGCGGGGCGGCGGCCCCGGAGGCCCCCGTTTCGGCCTCCGGGGCCTCCGGGGCCTCCGGGGCCTCGGCGATATCGGAGGCGACGCCCCCGACGCCCGCCCCGACCGCTGCGACCGCGAGCCGGGAGCCGACCCGGGCCGAGCTGATCGCCCGGTACGGCGGCACCGCGCCGAAGGAGTGGGGGATGGAGGTCACCGGGGTGACCACCAAGCTGCCCGCCGGCGAGAGCGCGACGGCGCTCACCTTCGACGCCTGCGGCGGCCCCGGCGGGAACGGGTACGACGCCGACCTGATCGACTTCCTGCGGAAACGTTCCGTCCCCGCCACGCTCTTCCTGAACGCCCGCTGGATCGACGCCAACCCGGACGTGTTCAAGCAGCTTGCCGCCGATCCGCTCTTCGAGATCGGCAACCACGGCACCGTCCACCGCCCGCTCTCGGTCACCGGCCGCTCCGCCTACGGCATCGCCGGCACCGGTGGCGTCGGCGAGGTGTACGACGAGGTCGCGGGCAACGCACACAAGCTCGCCGGGCTGCTCGGCCACCCGGTGCGGTTCTTCCGCTCCGGCACCGCGCACTACGACGACGTCGCCGCCCGGGTGGTCGCCGACCTGGGGGAACGCGCCGCGGGCTTCACGGTGAACGGCGACGGCGGGGCGACGCTCAGCGCCGCCGAGGTGCGGCAGGAGATCGCGGCGGCCCCGCCCGGGGCGATCGTGATCTGCCACATGAACCACCCGGGCGGCGGCACCGCCCCCGGGGTGGTGGCGGCGGTGCCGGGGCTGCTGGCGGCGGGGCGGCGCTTCGTCCGGCTGTCGGACGTGCTGCGGTGAGGTGCAGGGGTGCCGCGTTGCGGCGTTAGGCCAGTCGGAGGCCTCCCGGGTGCTCCTCCTCGATGATCCGGACCAGCCAGTCGAACACCGTCGGCCCCTTGCCGGCCCGGGCGGCGGCGAGGTCGGCGCGGACGTGCTCGCGGTTGGCGGGGTGGCAGTGGGCCAGTCGCAGTTCCAGCTGGCGGACCGTCTCCGGGTAGCCGAGGTTGCGCCGGGAGACCGCGTGGTCGCGCCACTCGATCAGGTAGTCGCCGTCCTCGGGGGTGCCGTAGCCGCCGCGCAGGCAGTCGGCGAAGGCGTCGAGGTTCCGGCCGAAGTAGCCGTCGCTGCCGATGGTCTCACCGACCACGTCCCAGAAGTCGTCCAGCGTGTGGATCCGGGTGCCAGCTATCACATAGGTCACGGTCACGGGGTCGAGGATATGCCGAGTGCGGTCGTCGGTGCGCCGGACTACCGGGCGACCGCGATGGCGGTGGCGAGCAGCCCGTCACCGACGGCCCAGCGGCCCTCGAAGCCCTCGATGCGGCGGCCGTTGACGTTCGGGCCGGGGACCAGCAGGCGGGCGGTGAAGGAGCCGTCGGGGGAGAGGACCAGGTCGGCCTCGCTGAAGTCCAGGAACTGCTCGGTGAGCGGGAACCACGCCTTGTACACGGACTCCTTGGCGCTGAACAGGATGCGGTCCCACGGGGTGCCGGGGTGCTCGGCGAGCAGGTCGACGATCCGCTTCCCCTCCTCGGGCAGCGCGATGACGTCCAGGACGTCGTCCGGGAGCGGCAGGGCGGGCTCGGCGTCGATGCCGACCGAGGCGAGGTCGCCGGAGCGGGCGACGGCCGCCGCTCGGAAGCCCTCGCAGTGGGTGAGGCTGCCGACGACGCCGTCGGGCCAGCTCGGGGCGCCGCGCAGGCCGGGGACCAGCGGGCGGTAGGGGATGCCGAGGCGGGTGAGGGCGGTGCGGGCGCAGTGGCGGACGGTGGTGAACTCCCGGCGGCGCTTCGCCACCGCCTGGACGACGGCGGCCTCCTCGGCCGGTTCCAGCCGGGCCTCCGGCGGGTCGTCGTAGGACACCTCGGTCACGACGGCGTCCGGCAGCAGGTCCCCGATCACACGCTCCCCCTCGGTCGGTGCGCGGACGGCCGCCGCGCGGATCGAGCCTAACCCGGGTGGGGGCGGTCCCGGCGGGCCTTCCGGGGAAGATCCACCAGGGCCACCAACACGCCAGGGCCACCAACACGCCAGGGCCACCAACACGCCAGGGCCACCAACACGCCAGGGCCACCGGGCAGGTAGGTGACGGAGTGCAGGCCGCCGGTGCAGCGGAGGGAGCGGTGGCGCTCGTACACCGGCCAGGACACCGGGGACTTGCGGTCGACGTCGACGCCGATGCCCTGGAAGGGGGGCCGTGCCGATCAGTTGGTGGACCGATCCGCAGCCGAGCGCCGCGATGCTACGGTCGTCCCCACTGGGGCGGTTCGGCAGTGCGGCCGAGGTCGCGCGGGTGGTCGGCTTCCTGGCGAGTGAGGAATCCTCGTTCATCAGTGGTGCCTGCCTCGCCGTGGACGGCGGAATGACCGCGATGCTGCCCGAAGCCCTGCTGCGCTGACACCTTGTTCGAGGAGGGCCCCGCTGTGCGTGCCGAACCGGTCGCCGACACACCGTACCTGGAGCTGGGCGAGGGCCCGCTGTGGGACCAGTCCGCGCAACTGCTGCGCTGGATCGGCATCCCCGACCGGCGGGTGCTCACCCTGGACCCGGCCTCGGGCGCGATCAGCTCGGTCGAACTCGACGTCACCCCCGGCACCTTGATGCCGTACGGCGACGGCGGACTGATGCTCGCCACCGAGCGCGGCTTCGAACGGCTCGACCCGGCCACCGGCCGCACCACGCTGGTCGCCGCCGTCGAAGCCGACCGCCAGGACCGCCGGATGAACGACGGCAAGACCGACCCGTACGGCCGGCCGGTCGCCGGCTCGATGGGGCGGGGGGAGCCGCGCGAGCCAGGATCGCTGTACCGGCTGGAGCGCGACGGCGGCGTCCGGGCGATCCTCGACGGGCTCGACATCCCCAACGGCCTCGCCTGGCCGGAGCCCGACCGGCTCTGGCACATCGACACCACCACGCGCCGCATCGCCCTCTACCCCTATCCCGAGCACGGCCCCCTCGGCGAGCGGATCCGCACGCTCGACGTCTCCCACCTGCCGGGTTACCCGGACGGCATGACGCTCGACGCCGACGGCAACCTGTGGGTGGCGTTCTGGGACGGCTGGGCGGTCCGGTGCCTCTCGCCGGAGGGTGAGGTGCTGGCGTCGGTCGAGCTGCCGGTGCCGCGCGTCACCAGTTGCGCCTTCGGCGGGCCGGACGGGCGGACGCTCTACATCACGTCCGCCCGGTCCGACCAACAGCCGCTCTCCGGCGGCCTGTTCAGCGTCCGGGTGTGAGGGGGCCGGTTTTGAAGGGTCCGCGTCCCTACTGCCCGAGCAGGCGGGCGAAGTCCAGCCCGAGGCTGCCGAGCACCGGCAGCGCGCCGAGGTCGGTGACGGCGCCGACGGGGATGCTGTAGCCCTGGTTCACGGCGCGGGGTACGGGCACGGGTGCGGCGTTGGCGGGTGCGGCGGCGGCCGGGATCAGGGCGGCGCCGAGGAGCAGTGCGGCGAGTGCGGTGCGCATGGGGCGGGGCCTCCGGGGGTGGGCGTGGTGGCCTGTCAACACCCTGCGGCGCGGTGCGGTCACGTATCTTCGCCCCTTCGGCCGTATTGGTAAAGATTCCTGACTTGTGTTCATGTCAACATGGCGGCGGTCTGGACCACACCGCCGTCGGGCGCATACGTTCTCTTCACTCGGACGGGCATCGGGCGGTCTCGCTGAATCCCCCTGCGGCTTCGGCGACTTCTGCCTGTCATGTCCATGGCTAAAGAACCGGAGGGAACCATGCGCGCCATCAGCAAGAACCTCAGGATCCTCGCGGGCGCCCCGCTCGCGGCCGCCGCCCTCATCGCCCTCACCGCCGGCACCGCCAGCGCGGCGATACCGATCAACACGCCCATGGCCGGCAAGGCCACCTACTACAACGACGCCGGCTACGGCGCCTGCGGCACCCAGATCAACGCCTCCAACCAGATGCTCGTCGCGGTCTCCCACACCTGGTGGACCAGCGCCAACCCCAACAACGACCCCCTGTGTCAGGGCATTTCGGTCAAGGTGAGCTACCAGGGCAAGACCGTCACCGTCCCCGTCCGGGACAAGTGCCCCTCCTGCGACGCCAGCCACCTCGACCTCAGCCAGCCCGCCTTCGCCCAGCTGGCCCCGCTCGGCCAGGGCGTCATCAACGGCCTCACCTGGCAGTTCGTCAAGGCCGGCCTGAACGGCAAGACCGTCGAACTCTCCGAGCCCATCACCGGATCCACCATCGGCTGAGACCGCGGATGAGCGACCGTGCCCGCCCCGTGACGCGGGGGCGGGCACGGTCGTCGCCCGGGGTCCGCTCTCGCGTGTGAGTGCCTGACCGCCTCAGCGGCAGAGCGCGGCGTCGACGGCGTCGGCGACGCGCTGCTTGACATCGGCAGAGGGCAGGGTGGTGACGGCGATGTCGGCGGCGCGACCGTCCTCGGTGACACCACCGCGGGTCGCGTAGCCCGGGAGCGTGCCGCCGTGGCCCCAGTACACACCGCCGCAGGACAGCGGGCGGCTGGCGAGCCCCAGCCCGTACCGGCCGCCGGGGCCCATGTACTCGGCGGGGACGGTGACCTGCATCTGGGCGAGCTGGGCCGGGGCCAGCAACTCGCCGCCGAGCAGGGCACGGAAGAAGCGGTTGAGGTCGCTGTTCGTGGAGACCAGGGCGCCGGCCGTCCAGGCCCAGGACATGTCCTGCTCGGTGACGTCCAGCGGCTGGTCGCCGGGCTCCTCGGTGACGTAGCCGTGCGGGTGGCGCTCGTGCACCGTCATGTCGCCCTGGGCGGGGAAGTACGTGTGGCGCAGGCCGATGCGGTCGATGACCCGGCGGGTGATCTCCTCGCCGGCGGGCCGCCCGGTGACCTTCTGGATGATCAGGCCGGCGATCAGGTAACCGGTGTTGCAGTACTTCCAGCCCTTGCCGGGCTCGAAGTCGGGCTTCTGGGCGAGCGCGAGGTCGAGCAGGTCGCGGGGCTCGTGGTACTGGGAGAGGCTCTGGTCGGGCAGGAAGTGGGTGTAGTCGGGCAGGCCGCTGGTGTGCTGGAGGATCTGGCGGACGGTGATCTTCCGCCCGTCGATCTCGCCGCCTGCGCCGGTGCCGCGCACGAGACCCGGCAGGTAGGTGTCGAGGGAGGCCTCCAGATCGACCTTGCCCTCGGCGACGAGCTGCAGGACGACGACGGCCGTGAAGGACTTGGTGTTGCTGCCCGCCCGGACCTGCCCGTCCACGGGCACCGCCGCGCCGGTGGCCAGATCGCCTACCCCGGCCGTGTAGGTGCGGGTGTGCCCGTTCCGGTCCCGCACGGTGGCCAGCGCGCCGGGCACACCGTCCTGCCGGACCAGCGCGTCGAGCCGCTGCTGGACGACGTCGGCTCGGGGGCCCGCCGCCTGGGCCGCCGGCGCGGCGGCCACGCCGAACAGCAGGACGCCTGCGGCGACGGCCGCTGCGCTGAGCCGGAACGGTCGAATCCTGTACGGCGTGGACGGGTTCACGGAGCGTCTCCTCTCGCCGGGCCGACGCGCCCGGGACCACCAGGGCACCACGCGGCACCGGCGACGGTCGTCCGCGCGCAGGAGGAGCGCGGGCCGAAGCCGTGGTCCTGACGGCCTACGACCTGCGGGGTATGAACTGTGATCCGGCCATTGGTGTGTGATGGTGGGTCAGAGTTGCCATGGCTCCGCCCCGTCCCGAAGGTAGCGGGTGCGGCCGTCGGCAAGTGCGTGGAGTGCGGCTTGGAGGCGGGTGCGTTGGCGCGCCCGCAGCCGGGCGGCCACCTCGGGTGCTGGGAGGAAGAGTGCTTCGGAGAGTTCGTCGTCATGGGGGCGGACGTTGGCGGCAAGGGCGGGGGCGAGGGTTCCGGCGTCGAAGATGAACGCGATCTGGTCGTCCCAGGGCCCGTGCGGCGCCACCCAGTCCACGACGAGGAGGGCACGGACGGCGATGTCGAGGCCCAACTCCTCCCGCAGCTCCCGCACGGCTGCCTGGTCAGGGGGTTCGTTGGCCTCGGCCATGCCGCCCGGCAGGTCCCAGCCGTCCTTGTAGGTCGGGTTGACGGTCAGGAGACAGCCGCTCACGTCTCGCAGGATGACGTCGGCCGAGACGCGCTTGCGGGCCTGCCTGGCGTTGCCTTCGGAGAGGTAGGCGTTCCAGGCTTCGGTGTCGGTGGGTGCGGGCCTCACGATGAACCTCCCCGAGGTGACGGGATGATGTCGGCGAGTAGCAGGAGCCGGATTCTGCTCGCTTCGTCGAATCGTGCCAGGTACTCACGCACCGGGCCGTACTCCCGGTGCGTGCCCAGAAGATCGCCCAGGCCATCCAGTTGTCGGGCGACGCGAGCTTGGCGAGGCTGCGGAGGGTGGGGGTGCGGGTCGCGGAGTTCGTGTCGGGGGCGTGCAGCTGGATGCGGGTGCTGGAGCTGTTGGTGGTCTGACAGGGTGGCTGGCCGGGCGGGGGGATCTTGGCAGTGTGGGGGTGTTCCGGCGTGACCGGTGCGGCGTAGCGTCCGGGCAGGTCGGCGACGGGTGTGGGAGGTTCTGGTGGCGGTCAACGGCGAGGTGTCGTTCTGGTACGCGGCGAGTGGGCTGCCGGAGCCGGGGCCGGCGTTGCCCGGGAGCGCGGATGTGGACGTGTGCATCGTCGGTGGCGGGTACACGGGGCTGTGGACGGCGTACTACCTGAAGAAGGCGGAGCCGTCGCTGCGGATCGCGGTGCTGGAACGCCGGTTCTGCGGCTACGGCGCTTCGGGGCGCAACGGCGGGTGGCTGTACAACGGCTTCGCGGGCCGGGGCGCGTTCGCGAAGCGGTACGGCCCGGGTGCGGCGGCGGCGATGCAGCGGGCGATGGACGAGGCGGTCGGGGAGGTCGTGGACGTCGCCGCCGCCGAGCGGATCGACGCGCACATCGTGCGCGGCGGGGTGCTCGAAGTCGCCAGGAACAGAGCCCAGTTGGAGCGGCTCAAGGCTTTCGCCGCCGCCGAGCGGGCGTACGGCGAGGGTCGCGTCGAGCTGCTGGGCGCGAAGGAGGCCGCCGACCGGATCGCCGTCGCGGGCGCCCTCGGCGGTACCTGGACGCCGTACGGTGCGCGGATCCAACCGGCCGCGCTGGTACGCGGGTTGGCGCGGGTGGTGCGGGACCTCGGGGTGGCGGTGCACGAGGGGACGGCGGTGACGGCGATCCTGCCGGGCACCGCGTACGCCCGGCCGCGCGCGGTGACGCCGCAGGGCACGGTGACCGCCGAGTACGTGCTGCGCGCGACCGAGGGCTTCACGGCCGGCCTGCGCGGCGAGCGGCGGACCTGGCTGCCGATGAACTCGGCGATGATCGCCACCGAGCCGCTGCCGCCCGCCTTCTGGGCGGACGCGGGCTGGCAGGGCCGCGAGGTGCTGGGCGACTTCGCGCACGCCTACATGTACGCGCAGCGCACCGCGGACGACCGGATCGCACTGGGCGGCCGGGGTGTGCCGTACCGGTTCGGCTCGCGGACGGACGCGGACGGCGGCACCCAGGTGGAGACCGTGCGCCAGCTCCGGCAGATCCTGAACCGCTTCTTCCCGGCGGCCGCGAGTGCCCGGATCGACCACGCCTGGGCGGGCGTGCTCGGTGTGCCCCGGGACTGGTGCGCCACGGTGGAGCTGGACCGTGCGAGTGGTCTCGGCTGGGCGGGCGGGTACGTCGGCAGCGGGGTGACCACGACGAACCTGGCGGGCCGGACGCTGCGCGACCTGGTCCTCGGGCGGGACACCGGGCTGACCGGGCTGCCCTGGGTGGGCCACACCGTGCGCCGCTGGGAGCCCGAGCCGCTGCGCTGGATCGGGGTGCACGCGATGTACGCGGCCTACCACGCGGCGGACCGCCAGGAGGCGGGCGGACGGGCCGCCACCTCGCCGATCGCCCGCGTCGCGGACGTCGTCTCCGGGAGGTAGCGGCGCGGACGGTAGCGGCGCGGGCGGTGGCGAGCGCGGTCGGACGGCGGCGAGCACGCCGGACGGTGGCGGTGACGCGGGGGGGTGGGCCCCCCCCCGTCCGCCCCCGCGGAAACGCCCCCCGGGGGGGCGCCC